>NZ_LKGQ01000003.1:0-274697 GCF_001401785.1 Pseudoalteromonas sp. P1-16-1b
GCGATAACGCAGCATCAATGCCAAACAGGCGCTGCCCGAAGGGTTCTGCCTAGGGGCGATTTACTCTTTGTTGCTCGGTTTTTACTTAGTCCACTAGGTTACAAACCTCGCGCCGCGATTAAACCGCCCCTAGTTTGAACAAATATTAATCCGCAAAGGTCAACAGACCCTAGCTTTACAAGCACAAGGTTATTAGCCCAGTGCTTGTTATGCTGGTTTTTATTGTAAGTAGTCAACGACCAGTTGAGATAATGATTCTACGCCAAGTTGTAATGCGCTTTCGTCAACATAAAACTGAGGTGAATGATTACTTGGTGCCGTTTTAGCGTTTTGATCTTTTGGAGTGACGCCTAAAAAGTAAAACAGTCCAGGGGTTTCTAGCGCATAATAACTAAAGTCTTCTGCACCGGTAATTAAATCTGTGGTAATAATGTTGTCAGCACCTGCAATACGGGCAAGTGTAGGGGTCATTTTTTGGGTCAGTGCAACATTATTTACTGTTACAGGGTAGCCGTGATCTATATGCACATCAGCTTTAGCCCCCGCGGATTCGGCAACCAGTTCAGCGGTTTTAGCTAAACGTTTTTTAATATCGGCACGCATCGTTTGATCAAAGGTTCTAATTGTACCAATAAGCTCTACATTATCGGGGATAATATTTGAGCGTATGCCGCCGTTAATCGCGCCAAATGAAATAACAGAAGGCGCTTTAGTTACATCTACCTGGCGAGAGGCGATTGTTTGAGTTGCCATTATAATTTGTGATGAAGCAACAATGGGATCTACGCCATTCCAAGGGCGCGAGCCATGAGTTTGACGACCCGTTACGTTAATTGTGAAAGAGTCTTCACTGGCCATTAGTGGCCCTTCTCTAAAGCCAATTTGTCCGGTATTAAGTGAGCTGGTGGCATGCAAGCCAAACACCGCTTCAGGTTTTTGTTTAAATAAACCTTCTTTTAGCATTAGCTCTGCGCCTCCTTCTTCTCCTTCGGGGGCACCTTCTTCAGCCGGTTGAAATACAAACAGTACGTCACCCGCTAACTGATCTTTAATTTTTACCAGTGACTCTGCTACGGCCATTAGAATAGCAACATGAGTGTCGTGCCCGCAGGCATGCATAACGCCT
Source organism: Pseudoalteromonas sp. P1-16-1b (assembly GCF_001401785.1). GTDB lineage: Bacteria > Pseudomonadota > Gammaproteobacteria > Enterobacterales > Alteromonadaceae > Pseudoalteromonas > Pseudoalteromonas undina. Next base: position 1,127 of record NZ_LKGQ01000003.1, read on the forward strand.
ACTTCATTACCACGATAGGTTGAGGTTTGTTTAGAGGCAAAGGGTAAATCAACTTGTTCGGTAACGGGTAAAGCATCCATATCGGCACGAAGGGCGATTAAAGGGCCTTTTTTACCACCGCTTAATTTAGCCACAACACCGGTATGCGCAACATCGGTTTGTACTTCAAGACCCAAAGATTTTAAATGGTTAGTAATGTACTTAGCGGTTTCAAATTCGCGATTACTCAGCTCTGGATATTGATGCAAATGGCGACGCCATGTAATGACTTTTTCACTTACACTTTGTGTTGCTTGTTCAAGTTGGGTGTTAATACTACTAGCAAAACTAGGCGCTGAAATTGCAGTAAATAAAACACTGCCAAAAATTATTTTTTTTATCATTTTAATTCCTTGGTTTTCATCGTGTGTAATTAACTTACGCTATTACATCAATAAAAAGTAGTGTTGTTTAATAGTTAACCAAAGTTAAAAGAAAGTTTATTGATACTTCTTAAGAAGGGGATAAAGCTATTTTGTTTAACACAATAGTTTGGCGCTTTTGTCGTATTTTAACGCAAATATTTAGCTTTAACGGTGAAAATGATAACAAAATGTTGCGTTTTTTAAATTTGTTCCCAATACTGGTCAATGCACTGCTTTTACCATGCACTGACAACAGCGTGTAACAAGCTAAGCATAATAAAAATATTCAATCAGTTAAGGATTAATATGAACAACACACACACTTTTAAACGCGCGACTTTATTTGCAGCAGCAATAGGGCTCTTAATGAGTTTTTCTGCGCTTAGTAAAGAGTATAAAGTAGTTTTAATTCATGGTTTGCAAGTATCCCAGCTTACCAATAAAGCAGGTAGTGATGTAGTAAACGATGGCCAAAGCTATTGGCAGTCTTATTGGGTAAACCGTGCCGACGAGCGCATTGACTGGCCTGCGTATGAACGAATAGAAGGAAAAATTACTACAGATTGGGTATGGCCCAAGCTACAACAGATCTCTCGCTCAAATTTATGCGAGCCAGGCTGCGTGTTTGTAACCCACTCTACCGGTGACTTAGTTGCCCGATATATTATAGATAACCAGGAAAACTGGCTAGAAAACGCGGGTTTAAAACCGCTTAATATTATTGCTACCTTTGATTTAGCAGGTGCTGGTGGCGGTAGTGAATTAGCCGACTTAGCGGTGAGTGCGTTAACCGGCGCATCGTGGAATTTTGCTGTAGATGCTGCATTAACTTGGTGGCTAGGCAGTGAAGTTAACGAGGCGGTTGGCGTATTACATGATTTAAAAGTTAATAATGCACGTAGAATCGCGCCATTACCTGATGCGCGCACACCGCGTTTACGCTTTGTGGCCGATGGTAATGCATACTTAGGTTTAACGGCTGGCTTTTTACGTGGTAACGATGATTCGGTAGTCGCTACTCACTCATCATGTGGCGCAAGCTCGGTAAGCTCATTTGGTAGTTGTAGTGCCAATATTGACACCAATGGGCGTTTAACTTCACAAGGTGATGCTGTTAGTAGCTTCATGCCATACCATTATCCATTAATGATGACTAACAGTTACAGCCATAACGAAATTCAACAAGCGCAGCACCAAGGTAATGTAACGGTGGCAATGAATAATATTAGCGTGGCTGGCGATACATTAGGATATGAAACTGTCGATGAAACTACCGGTAGTTGGTTTTGGAAAAAACAATACCGTTATGTAAAAGACTCTGATAATTTGAGTGCTTCAACGCTCATATATAATGTGATCCCATAAAGGTGATTGTGCGTGCGGCTTTATATGCTGCACGCTTTTGATACCAATTCGCTTTATGCAGTTATTTATTTTTAGGTAAGAAAACCTGAATGCAAATAGCAACAGGTTATCGCTCTAACAATGATTAACCATTATTGCGAATTGATGTTATAGGATAAATAACAATGAAAAAATCCTACGTTATTGTTTTAGTAATAATAGTTACCGGCTTGATGTGGTTTTTAGGTAAAGGCAATGCTAGTTATTCAGCTTCGCAAACAACAGCTAAAGAGCATAAAAAAACACCTGAATTTGTAGCTATGCCGGTAAAAAAAGAGGCATCAGCAGTTAAATCAAGCATAAAAAAAATGCCTAAAGAGCAGCATGAGTTTAATGAAGATATAGCTAAAGCAGCATTGGCGGTGGCGCAGCAATATCAACAAAACTTAGTATTCCCGCCTTATTCGCAACCTTTAACGGTATATGATGAAGACCGGCTAAAGCCAAATCAGTTTTTCCCGGTTACTAGCCCAGTAGGAGAGCAAGGCGGGGAGTTAACCTTAAGTTTATCTCAATATCGCTATGTCTATCCGCAAGCAATTGAATTAACCATAAGCGCACAAAATTTAGGTAAAGCACAGGTAACACTCAGTGATACGGATACTAAACAGCCGTTAAAAACACACAGTGGTGTTGCTCGTGACAATGAACTTGTAATTACGTTTAAAGGTGAGGAAGACTATCCTCGCAATTTACAGTTATTAGTTGAGGCCGACATTGTGGGTAAAATGGTTCCTGTGGTGGCACAAATACAATATATGCCGCCTAGTGCAACCCTAACTAGCTTTGATAACGCATATCCACGTAATGATAATATGATAGTGCCTGCTAATTTAACAGTGATAAAAAGTGGTTTATATCGTTTAAGAGCTAACTTATACAGCGGTACTTCGCCATTAGCACATTTAGTTGCTAAAGCTCGTTTAAATGAGGGCAGTGAACAAATTGATTTTAAAGCGCATTGGTCTGTTTTGCCTAAGCAAACAAATGGCTTACGATTGAGTGACTTTGTTATTGAACGTATGTCGCCAAGCCCAGGTGAGCGAAACAGCTTTGGGCAAAGTAAAGTGAGTGAGTTTACTATTGAAGATTTTGCTTATGATAGCTTACAGCAGCTGCCTTACCAGGCGAATAAACAAGAATTGCAGAGTTTAGAGTTTTTACAAGGATTAGCTGCCGGTAAGTAGCAGCATAGAACAGAGTGAAGGGTTTGCATTACTGCAAACCCTTAAAAAATTAGCTTAAATTAATAGTAACCACGTCGGCTTGGTTTGCTTCATCTTGTTCAGGATTAACTGGCGCTTTTGGAATATCTGGTTTATCTAACGCGATATCGCCACCATCAATAACATCACCGGTTTGCAGATTAGCAAAATCAAATAACTGGTTATCAGCTAAATGCGAAGGTACAACATTTTGCATGGCAGTAAAAATACTTTCTATACGCCCTGGGTGCTCTTTATTCCATTGCTCTAGCATGTTTTTAGTGTGCTTACGTTGTAAGTTTTCTTGTGAGCCGCATAAGTTACACGGAATAATTGGGTAGCCTTGGCTAAACGCATATTTGCTTATATCGGCTTCTTTACAATAAGCCAACGGGCGAATAACCATGTGCTCGCCGTTATCACTCATTAGTTTAGCTGGCATACTTTTGAGTTTTCCGCCGTAAAACATATTTAAAAACAAGGTTTCTATCATGTCATCGCGGTGATGACCTAAAGCTATTTTTGTGGCGCCTAGCTCTTTAGCCGTACGATATAAAATACCACGACGCAGACGAGAGCAAAGTGAGCACGTTGTTTTACCTTCAGGAATAATATCGGTAACAATACTGTAGGTATCTTCTTCGACAATTTTGTATTCAATATTTAAATTATCAAGGTATTCAGGCAGTACATGCTCAGGAAAGCCTGGTTGCTTTTGGTCAAGGTTAACCGCAAAAAGGTCAAACTTAATAGGGGCAACACGCTGTAAATGTTGCAGCATATCGAGCATAGTGTAACTGTCTTTACCGCCCGATAAGCACACCATGATACGATCACCTTCTTCTATCATGTTAAAGTCCATGACAGCTTGACCTGTGAGGCGGCGTAAACGCTTTTGAAGCTTATTTAAGTTGTGTTGAGCTTTGGCTTGAGCAGAATGAGACACTACGCCCCCTTATAAATAGTACGGCAAAATTAATTGCTAAAAATAAAGGGGCGTATTATATGCCATATGTAATATCACAGCTACAGCAAACGTTAACTTTCTGCGAGTGGGCTTACATAGCCATCAGGTTTCAATGCAAGTACATCACAATCGAGGCTGTCAATAACATGTTCAGCGGTGTTACCCACTAATGCAGCACTTAAGCCGGTACGTCCCACAGTGCCAATAACCACTAACTCACTATTTAAACGATTTGCAATATCCGGTATTACATCTTCTGGCAATCCCTCTTCAATAAAGCATTGATCAGAGGTTAGGTTAAACTCATTAGCTAGTTCATTGGTTGATTCAATATGATGTTTTTTAACTGATTCATTGTAAAGCCCAGGGTTAAACTCAGGAATTTCTATCGCAATATTTACCGGTGTAGCAGGGTAGGCATTGACTAAGTTAAGTTTAGCATTAGCTAGCTCACATAAAAATTGTGCATCTTTAATTATGCGTTTATTAAGTGATAGGTGCTGCTCATTTTCACTGACTGCGTTCACAGCAGCTAAAATATTCCCTTGTGCTGGCCATTGCATATCTTTGACAAATAAAACGGGCGTTGGACACTTTCTGACTAAGTGCCAGTCTGTAGGAGTAAAAATGACCGCTTTAAGCGCACCGTGTTGATGAGTACCTTTGATAACCAAGTCGTATTTATCATTGATAACGGTATTAATTATTGCCTCGTATGGGCGATTATGCCAAATAACTTGCGTATCAATATTAATATTTTGATAAGGAGAGATTAGATCTTTAAGCCATAGCTCGCGATCTTTGAGGACGGCTTGGCGCATTGCTTCACGTTCATCGCCTGATAACATAGTGGTCATTTCGTAAGAAAAATCGTAAACCGTCATAAAGGCGGTAATGCTTGCACCCGATTTTTTGGCTAAATCTATTGAACGCGCGAGGGCATTTTGATCGTCTTTAGTTGGGTCAATAACCGCGATAATACGTTTAATCGTTTCCATTGTGCTACTCCATTCACTTAACAGTTATACATTCAGTGTAACGCAAATACACAACAGTTAAAGGGGGTAGCACTAAGATTATTGTTCTATATCAAGAAATAAAGTTTCTCTAATTTTAAAACTCTTTATCTTGGATAAAAGCATGTAGTGCTTTATAAAAATTTAATTATCTTCAGGTTTTATTGAAGTGTTGTCTTCTACGGTGAATCCACTCGTTTTTTTCACAAAGCCCACTTCAGGTAGTAAGTTATAAACGTTATCTTTAATAGTAGAAAACAAATAACTCTTTCCACCTCTACTGAATAAGTTAATAAGATACCAATATTTCTTTTCAGGGTAAACAGTCATATCAACGTCAATAAAGTGATTGTTATTGATATAAATGCCTCTTACGTATTTATCATCTATTAGCTCGCCGGTTACATCTGACTGTATTCTAATGCCTCCCTTAGAACGTAAAACTGTGTTGTGAGTAAAATAAATACTTCCCCAATTAAAAGGCTCCGTCACACTTTCTGGTTTATTAGGGTAAGCATTGAGGATAAACTTATCAGTGTCTATGAAGGTATTTGAAATGATCTTAACATCCGAATAATAGGTTAATTCAATTGCTGTGCCTTTAGTTTTTTTAAAGGTATTATATTTTATTAAAGCTTTAGAAACAGGTTTTCTAGTGGCTAGTTTTAAGGAACCTTTTAGAGCTTCAAATACATTGCTTTCAATTGTAATATCATGTGTACCACCATAGTTTTCACTCCATGGGTGAGTTGTGGTCACTTGGGTTACATTTTTAAAATAGTTATTACTAATTTTTACTCTGAAAGAGTTGATAGGGGCATTATACGATGAACGCTTTGAGGAAGTTGCTCTTATTGCTGCATCGCCAAAATCAAAAAATTGATTGTGATGTATTGAAATATCTGCAGAACCTGCAAAGAGGATACCTTGCTCTCCCCAGTCGTAGTTAAGCGTGTCTTTAGTTAACCCTTCAAAAATAAAGCCATTAATTTCTATGAAGCGTGAATTATAAAAGGATAAAATATACTCTCCTTCAAATTGGTCACACTTTTTTAGTATAACGCCAGTATTAGCTGTAATAACAATATTGTTAAGATTTCTGACGATAATAGCTGAACATATATCGTAAACTCCTGGCTTGTCTATTTTAAGCTCAGAGTTTTCTGCAGTGTTTAAAATTAAGTCTTTTAGTGCTTGTGAGTCATCAATGCCATCATCGGGGATCATTGAGCTCGATGCTTGGCTACTAAATAAAAGACTTAAAGAAAGAGCGATAAATAGAAATAAAGAATTAGGCATGAGATTGTCCTTCTATATAAGAGTTTAATAGGACGTAGTTACTTTTATATTAAAAAATGAGCCAGCCAAGTAATTATTCATCGACTCTTAAAAGTGAATGGTTAATACCTCTACCCAAAGTGTTAGTAGAGATAGAGCATAATTGCAAATAATTACGCTCCAATTCAGGGGGGAGACTAATTTTAAAATGAGAAGCTATTATTAACGTGGCTTTACAATCGCAGCTGTTTTCGCAAGCGCGCCATTATCTAAAATAGTAATAAACTTGCCTTCTACTTTGATTAAATCTGCTTTTTGAAAACGGCTCAATAAACGGCTAATAGTTTCAACTGTTAAACCGAGGTAGTTGCCAATTTCACCGCGGGTCATGGTAAATCTAAATTCTTTACGTGAAAAACCACGTTCACCAAAACGCTCTGATAAATTATAAATAAAACTCGCTAGGCGTTCTTCGGCAGACTTTTTATTAAGTAATAGCAGCATTTCTTGATCGTAGGTTATTTCACTACTCATTAAACGCATAATTTGCTGGCGAAGCTTGGGCAGTTTACCAGCGAGTTCGTCAAGGGTATCAAAGGGGATTTCACATACCATTGAGGTTTCTAGTGCTTGAGAAAAGCTTTGGTGCTGCATTTTATTAATGGCATCAAACCCAACAAGGTCGCCAGCTAAGTGAAAGCCGGTAATTTGTTCATCGCCTTGCTCAGACAAAGTATACGATTTAAACGAACCTGAACGAACCGCAAAAATTGCATTTAAAGGCGCGCCCGATTCAAATAAGTAGTCACCTTTGTGTAATGGTTTTTTTCGCTCAATGATCTCATCAAGTTTATCCATTTCTTGGCCATTTAAAGAAAATGGTAAACATAACTGGCTAATACTGCAGTTATTACAGCTAATGGCACAATTACCTTTAGCACGACTTTGAGAAAAATCCATAAGTTCAATCCGTTAAATTTCTATGCACGACATTTTATAATGTTAATGCACTAGCTTATCTGTTGCAATGATCAGAAGGTAGATACCATACCAAATGATAACACTGCCTAATGTTATTCGTGTCCATGGGTGATTAAAAAGCGTATTTAGCTTTTGTGCAGCCATACCTAAGGTGATCATGGCAGGAAATGTGCCTAGAGCAAATGCCAGCATAACTAAAGCACCATTAATGGCACTGCCACTGGTCATTGCCCAGGTAAGTGCAGAGTATACTAAACCGCACGGTAACCAGCCCCATAACGCGCCATAACCAAGTGCTTTAAAAGGCGAATCAATGGGCATTAAATACTTATTAAGTTTAATTAAGTGCTGCCAAATAAGGGTTTTACCTAGTTTTTCGAGCCACTGTAAGGTGGCGGCTAGGCGCATAATATAAACGCCAACCAGTAACATAAAAATACCAGCTAAAAATGACAAAAATAATGAAAAGGCAGAATTTTGCGTAGCAAACTGGCTACTAATACCCGCGACAAGGGCTCCTGCTAGCATATAACTTAAAGCTCGACCGCTGTTATAAGCTAGAGAATATAACCAGGTTTGGCGTTTGTTACTGGCAAGTTGTAACGAACTGGCAATGCCGCCACACATAGCAATGCAATGACCACTGCCAATTAAGCCCATTAAAAAAGCGCTAACAAATATAGGGTCAATCATTACTTTTATTGTGCTGCTCTTTGTCGTCTTCAAACAAAATGCTGTGGCCTTGCTTGTTTAAATCAGAGAATTGCTCGCCTTTTACTGCCCAAAAAAATACGCCAATAGCAATTAATACAAACAAAATAGCAATAGGAACTAAAATATAAATTATGCTCATAACTTTAATAGCCTTAGTGAATTACATATCACAATAATAGAGCTGGCAGACATACCAATAACGGCCATCCATGGCGCAACTAAGCCCATAGCCGCTAGCGGTAATATAGAGCCATTATATAATAAAGAAAGCGCCAAGTTTTGCTTAATTATACGTCGTGTTTGTTTAGCAATAGTTAACAAATGCGAGATAGAAGCTAAGTCACTGTTTAGCAATACAACATCAGCACTATTTTTAGATATATCGGCACCGGTTTCCATGGCGATAGATAAATGGGCGCTGGCAAATACTGGGCTGTCGTTTACGCCATCACCAACCATAGCAACAATTTCACCTTGCGATGACCAGCGTTCAACTGCGACTTGTTTATCTTTTGGACTGCAGCTTGCAAGTACTGAATCAAGCTTTAATTTTTTAGCGACTTTGGCACCGGCATCAGATGCATCACCAGTTAGCATATGGCAACTAAGGTTAGCCGCTTGTAAAACATTAATGAGCTTATCGGCATCAGCTTTAACTTTATCTACAAAGTAAAAGCGTGCAACAGCCTGCTTGTTTATGTAAAGCGTTGCTTGTGCGTTGGTTTTTTTTGTGTCAAACCAGCCACTTTTACCAATAGCGTAATGGGTATTATCGAACTGAGCGCTTATCCCAATGCCTGGGTGCAGTTGTACATCGTCAAATTTACGTTGCCCTTTAAACTCCTTAAATGCACTGGCAATAGGATGTTCAGAGTAACTTTCAAGCTGGGCTGCAATATCAAGAATTTGCTCTTTGCTGTAGTTATCATCAAGTATGTCAACCACGTCGAGGCTAAATTTACCTTGTGTAAGCGTACCTGTTTTGTCAAAGGCAAATAAAGTGAGCTTTGATAGGGTTTCTAGCACATGTGCTTGCTTAATTAGTATACCTTTGCGGGTTAAGGTTGCTACAGCACACGTTAATGCGGTGGGAATTGCTAAGCTTAATGCGCACGGGCAAGTGGCCACTAACACCGATATAGTGATCCAAAAAGCAACATCAGGGTCTACCTGGTACCAACCAATGGCGGTTAGAGAGGCAAACACCAATAATACAGCAACAAACCACTGCGCTACTTTGTCGGTAATTTCAACCAGTCTTGGGCGTTTTGTTAGGGCATTATGTTGCAGGCGAATAATTTGATTAAGTAGGGTGTTTTGGCCTAGTTTATTGATTTTTATTTCAATAATACCATCATGATTCACCGTACCTGCATACACATTATGATCAATATACTTTCGTACTGGTTGATGTTCGCCGGTCATCATAGACTCATCAACACTGGTACTGCCTTTAACCAATATGCCATCAGCAGGAATGGTTTCGCCAGCCTTTATTAACACAATATCGTTAAGTTTGAGTTTTTTGGCGGCAATGATGTGCTCATTACCTTGCTCATCGAGCGTTCGTGCAGTAAGGGGTAACAACTTTTGCAAGTTGGCAGTGAATTCACTGGCCTTTAAACGCGCTCTAAATTCTAAGTATTTACCTAGTAAGAGTAAAAAGGTAAACATACAAATAGATTCAAAGTAAACTTCGCCTACTTCCATTACGGTGGCATAACAGCTGGCGCCATAAGCACCAAAAATAGCCAATGATACTGGTAAGTCCATATTCAGCTGCTTTGCCTTTAAGCCGTTAATTGCGTTACTTAAAAAGGGAAGGGCGCTGTATAAAATGACTGGAGTGGCTAGAATTAAACTGATCCATCTAAAGTACTGTTCAAAGTTGCTATCCATTCCAGAGAACATGCCGAAGTACATTGCAAAGGCAAACATCATGACTTGCATGGTCATCAAGCCTGCGACACCAAGGCGGCGAATATACGCTTTGGCTGTTTGTTGCTTTTGCTGGGCTTCTAAATCTGATTGGAAGGGGTAAGCTTTATAGCCTATTTCAGCCAATGAGGTAATTAGCTCACTTAAAGGCGTGGCACTTTTATCCCAGTGGATCATGGCACGATTTGTTGAGGTATTTACATCAACGCGTTTTACCGATTTAAGGTTCAATAATTGCTTTTCAATTAGCCAGGCACAGGCGGCGCAGGTTATACCTTCAACACTCAGTAATACCTCAGAGTTGTCGTTGTGCGTACTAATAAACTCATCTTGGATATCTTCATTGTCATAACTTTTAATAAAAGCGAGCTGTTCAGGGACAAGTTGCTCTACTTTGCCGGCACTTACGGTGCGGTATTTGTAGTAGTCGGTCATTCCTTGGTCAATGATGTTTTGAGCAACCGCTTGACAGCCAATGCAACACATTGGCTCAGCGGTATTGTCTATAATAACGTGTGCGTTAAACCCTGCCGGCACACTTTCAAGACAATGAAAGCAATTTTTAGACATACTAAATACTACTTATAATTAGGAGTAACTAAAACGGTGGCTGTGGTTGGTAAAGTAATACTTTCTTTCATTTTCCAACTAGCATCAACGGGTTCAATAAACACTGAGTAAGCACCAGGCGTGTAGCTTTCTAATAATGCAGTAAACTCTTGATTAGCATTTGGAGTGAGGGTAGCTTCAAAATCATGTGCTTTTATAGTGCGATGAAAAAACGATAATTTTAGCGCGTGAATATTACTGGTATCGCCTTTAGTAAATTTAAAGCTTACTCGCTCATCAGATACATTTAGGTCACCATGTAAATACAAGGCTTTTGCTTTATCAAACTTGATCAGCTCTAAGTTGATTGCTTTGCCTTTTTTATAGTAATCGTCCACAACCATATCTGGGCCGTTACCAATGGCTGTAATAAATAAACTAATGCAGCCAATAATTGCAGCTAATGGAAAGAAGATTAAAAACCAAGGCCAAAAATTTTTATACCACGGAGTCGGTTGCATAGTCGCTCTAAAATTAATTAATGTGCGGCTATATTATAATAAATAGAACGAAAAGACTAAAAAAAAGCCTCCGAGTGGAGGCTTTTTTGATCTGTATTAATCTATTGAAATAAAAAGATTAAAACTGAAACGTTTTGTTAACTTTATCGTTATTTATCTTGCGATAAGCTGTAAACGTAAGCAGTTAATAGGTGAATTTTATCTTCGCCTAAAATCTCTTTCCAAGCAGGCATTACACCAGCACGGCCATGGTTAAGTGTTTCTTCAACTGCACGTTGAGAACCACCGTATAACCAAATGTTATCAGTTAGATTTGGTGCACCAAACGGTAAGTTGTGCGCTACTGAACCTTTACCATCTGCACCATGACATGCTGCACACATCGCGAATTTCGCTTTACCTGCATCGGCATCTTTTTGGTTAACAGTACGACCAGATAGGCTAAGTACATAAGCTGTCATTTCTTTAACGCCTTGCTCACCTAATGCATCACCCCAAGGTGGCATTGCTGCAACTCGACCTAAAAGTAATGTTTCTCTGATTTTGTCAGGTGTACCACCGTATAACCAATCTTTATCTGTTAGGTTAGGGAAGCCAGTACCACCTCGAGCATCAGAGCCATGACATTGCGCACAGTTTTGAGCAAATAAGCGCTGACCAATTTCAACCGCTAGTTGACCTTGCGTTTGCTCATGCTTAGTACCGTTCTCTAGTGCTACTTGTTGTGCTGCATCACCAGCAAACTTAGACTCTACTAAATCAGTAACAGGGATTTGTGCCAATTCATTGAAAATTGGGCCAAAACGCTCTTCAGCAGCACGATATTCTGCATCTAGCTTTACAAAGCGGCCATCTTCTTTAGCATCAATGACTGCTTCTTTCGATTCAGTTAAAGAAGTAACACCTTGGTTTGAGCTGGTCCACTTTGCTAAGCCTTCCCAGTTACCTAAACCCGGGTATGCTGCTAAGTAATAAACAGACCATACAAACGTTGCGAAGAACATGTATGTCCACCATTTTGGTAGTGGATTGTTTAATTCTTCAATGCCGTCAAACTCATGTCCACAGCTTTCACCTTCTTTTACGCCTACATAGTTTTTTAAGTTCCAAACTAGTAGACCAAAGATAATGATTAAGCATGCAAGGGTTAATACAATAACCCATATACTCCAAAAGCTAGTCATTTCTCAGACCCCTTTTCCTCGTTAGAGAGTGTATTGTTGTGTTTTTTTTCATCTTCAAATATGACATTAGCAGCGTCTTTAAAACGACTTTTACTGCGCTTACTATATGCCCATCCAACAATCACAATAAATAATACTAAAATTACCAGAGTCAAAATGCCTCTGTATGTCCCGTAGTCCATAATAATCTACTTCAAATGTGTGCCAAGTTGTTGCAAATAAGCAATAAGGGCTTGCATTTCTGTTGCACCTTTACCGTCATTCATTGCGTCAACTTTAGCAATGTCAGCGATTAATTCCTCGTCACTGCCATAACCTAAACCCGGGTGTTTTGGGTTTTCTGGGTTAATAGCAAACGTGTCACGGAAAATTTGTAGCTTTTTCAGAGTTAAGCTTGTATCAAGCGTGTTCTCTGCTAACCAAGGGAAGCCTGGCATATTCGACTCAGGAACCACTGCACGAGGGTCAACTAAGTGCGCATAATGCCAGTCGTCTGAGTAACGTTTACCTACACGGGCTAAGTCAGGACCAGTACGTTTAGAGCCCCACAGGAATGGGTGATCCCATACTGATTCACCTGCAACCGAGTAATGACCGTAACGCTCGACTTCATCACGAAATGGACGAATCATCTGTGAGTGACAGTTAGCGCAACCTTCACGCACATAAATGTCACGACCTTCAAACTCTAGCGCATTTAACGGGCGTAACCCATCAACGGGTTTAGTTGTGTCGTCTTGGAACATTAGCGGAGTAATTTCTACCAATGCACCAAAGCTGATTGCGAAAACAGTCAAGATGGCCATAAGGCCGATATTTTTCTCGATAATTTCGTGTTTATTTTGCGAATTTTTATTGCTCATTATCTGACTCCGTTATGCTAACTGCGCTTGTTCATCAAGTTCTAGCGAGTTATTTTTCGCTGAAACTGTACGATAAACGTTATAAGCCATAACCAGCATACCTGTAACGATGAATACACCGCCTAAGAAACGCATAACATAGAAAGGATGAGAGGCTTCTAACGACTGAACAAAGCTGTACATTAATGTACCGTCAGAGTTAACTGCACGCCACATTAGGCCTTGCATTACACCTGAAATCCACATTGCAACAATGTATAAAACAACACCCACAGTGTGTAACCAGAAGTGTGTATTGATTAATTTAATGCTGTACATACGACCTTGCGAGAATAACGCAGGGATAAGGTGGTAGATAGCACCGATAGAAATCATTGCAACCCAACCTAGTGCACCTGAGTGTACGTGACCTACAGTCCAATCTGTGTAGTGCGATAACGCATTTACAGATTTAATTGCCATCATTGGGCCTTCAAACGTCGACATACCGTAGAAAGACAATGAAACCACTAAGAAACGAAGTACTGGATCAGTACGTAACTTATGCCATGCACCTGAAAGTGTCATAATACCGTTGATCATACCACCCCAAGACGGCACGAATAAGATAATAGACATCACCATACCTAAGCTTTGCGTCCAATCAGGAAGCGCAGTGTAGTGAAGGTGGTGAGGACCTGCCCAAATGTAAAGCGAGATAAGTGCCCAAAAGTGAACAACCGATAAACGGTATGAGTAAACTGGACGACCCGCTTGCTTTGGTACAAAGTAATACATCATACCTAAGAAGCCAGCAGTAAGAAGGAAACCTACAGCATTGTGTCCGTACCACCACTGCACCATTGCATCAACCGCACCGGCGTAGATTGAGTATGATTTAGTTAGTGAGACAGGAACAGCCATGCTGTTAACAATATGAAGTACTGCAACAGTAATAATGAAACCAGCATAGAACCAGTTAGCTACATAAATATGAGCCACTTTACGTTTAGCAATAGTGCCCATAAATACAACAGCGTACGTTACCCAAACAACAGCAATTAAGATATCGATAGGCCACTCAAGTTCTGCATACTCTTTAGAACTTGAAATACCCATAGGTAGAGTAATTGCTGCTAGAACAATCACTAACTGCCAACCCCAAAAGGTGAAGGCGGCTAATTTATCTGAAAGAAGGCGCGTTTGACATGTACGTTGTACGACGTAATAAGACGTCGCAAAAAGAGCACTTGTACCAAATGCGAAAATTACTGCGTTCGTGTGTAACGGACGAAGTCGAGAGTAAGTTAACCATGGTGTGTCAAAGTTAAGTGCTGGCCAAGCTAGTTGGGCAGCAATCAGAACCCCAATACCCATGCCAACGATGCCCCAAATCACTGTCATAATAGCGAATTGGCGTACAACTTTATAATTGTACTCAGTTTGTGATGCTACTGTTTGGCTCATTTTCTGGCTTCCGCTGCAATAAATGCGTTTAGAAATGAATTACCTACTTGTTAAAGTAGGACCTACTATTATTCCAAAGTATACTATCTAAACCCCACAATATGTGGTTGTTAAAGATAATAATCTCAAGAAATACTTGTTTTTTTTGCGGTTGAAATGATAAATTTTTTGGCCTTAAAAAGATAGGTCAATTGCGTAATAATATGACATCAATCAAACTTTATTGAGTTGCTGTCTATTTTTTGAGGTGATTTGTACCTTACTCACTCATTAAAGCCGATAATCAACCAACTTGCCCTAAATGTTGGGCCCATACATTAGATATTTGAGAACCTGCATGTATATATATAGAGTATGCTTACTTTCTTTTCTATTATTTTTACTAGGTTGTGACTTTTCTGGATCAACATCAACAGCAAAAGTAAGCCAATCGCAAACCGAGTGTAAAAATAACAAACCATGTCATTTTGAAAATCAAGTTAAGGTTTGGTTAAGCGAAGAAATCTTATCACCAGAGACACCGTTTTCAATTTATGCTCACTTACCTAATGATCTAACAATAACAGCGGCTAAATTGGAGGGAGTAACTATGTATATGGGTTACATTCCATTGCAGTTTACCGAGCAAAGGAATATTTGGTTGGCCGATACTATGGTTGGGATTTGCTCAGAGCAAAATATGGTGTGGAAGCTTGTACTTACTACTAGCAATAAAAGTACTGGCATAAGTAGTAATGTTGATTACTATTTTAACGTCACTTATTGAAAGTTTTTACTATGGTGTGGTTTTTCAACTACGCTATTTCCGTATAACTCTAGTGGCAAAGCCCATTGTCCTTCACCTCACATGTAGTTACCTGAAACTGAAGCACGTCTGTTAGTGTAAGTATTTTAACTTAATAATAAGTATCCCTTTTGCACATCTACTTGCTTTAAAGATTATAGCCATCCTTTATTACCCACAAATACATTTATAAAGCCCTCGTCGATTTAACAGCTGTTTTTTATTAATGTGTAGTGAGCTCGTAATTCACTATAAGCATAAAATTTACCTGGTTAAAGCATATAGCAAAATTATTCAGACTAAATAAACAATCTACTTGCATAAATATGGTTAGTAATTAACACCTAGTTTTACCTTTTTAATAACGATCTGTGATTAACATGTTAATTTTCCTGTTTAGGGCACATTACCCTGATAATTACATTTGATTACAAACTCAACCTATTTGATTTCACGTGTGTTTTTTATGTGATTAAGGTTGCTTTAGTAATTGATTTTTAAGTGTTTTTATTAATTAACAATGAAACAATGGTTAACAACTGTACCTTTTTTGTGTACATGCAAATAAGGGTGGTCTTTTATTGCCCCGTTGTTAAGTTTTCATTCAGTTAAGGGCGCCTAAGTTGCTCCCGCTCACTCAAAAATCTCATAAAAGTGAGTGTTGCCAATTTAGGTAAATTCAACAAGTAGGGTTCATTCATGAAAAAATCAACTCTTGGTTTAGCTGTTATTGCAGCAATCCCAATGTTCTCAAGTGTTCAGGTTTTAGCTGCAGACGAAGCAGCAAAGTCAATTGAAAAAATTCAAGTAACGGGTTCTCGTATCAAGCGTTCAGATATGGAAAACGCAAGCCCTGTTACACTTATCGGTGCAGACGACATCAAAGCAATGGGCGCTACAAGTATTGATAGCGTATTACAGAAAATGACCGCTACAGGCGGTGCAATGACAAACCCAGGCGTTAATAATGGTTCTGGTGGTAATGCCCGCATAGACCTTCGCGGTCTGGGTTCAAGTCGTACTCTAGTACTTGTAAACGGTCGTCGCATGATTGCATCGGGTACTGGTGCAGCATCAACTGTTGACTTAAATACAATCCCTGTTTCTATGATCAAATCAGTGGAAGTACTAAAAGATGGCGCTTCTGCAGTTTATGGTACTGATGCAGTTGCTGGCGTAGTAAATATTATCCTAAAAGATAATTTTGAAGGCCTAGACATGAATGTTAATTCAGCAATTACTGGTGAAGGTGACGCAACAGAGAACTCAATTGATTTCACTGTTGGTAGCTCATTCGATAAAGGTAACATTGTTATCGGCATGCAATACACTGATCGTGGTAAAGCATCTCAAGCTGATCGTGATTTCTCAAACTGCCCAATTGCTGAAGGTGCTAACGGTTTATATTGCACTGGTTCTTCATACAATGAAGGTGGTCATATCTGGAATGGTACAAGCGAGAAAGGGACTATCCTTGATGCTAAAGGTGAAGAAATACAAGTATCTCTAATCAATGATAATGGTGTAACAGGACGTGGTGGCGATTACCATCGTTATACTAATGAAGATGCTTATAACTATTCACCAGCAAGCTACCTGTACACGCCAATGGAGCGTTTAAACTTAACAGGTATCGCTACATACGAACTATCTGATGACACGAGCGTATTTGCTGAGTTTACTTATACTAAGCGTTGGTCAGAGCAACAGATGGCACCACAGCCAGTTTGGTTTGATTTTGAGTACGACACTGCGACTATGGGTAACTCATTATTAAGTCAAAGCTATGATAAGCGTGTTGATTTAGATGGTGACGGCTATTTAGATAAAGATGCTGATGGTAATTACATCACACAAGAAACGAATTACGTAAATGGTGATGCAATTTCTTACGGCCGTCGTATGTCTGACACCGGCGCGCGTTACTTTGAACAATCAGTTGATACTGTTCGTGCAGTAGTGGGTGCTGAAGGTTTTGTTGGTGATTACTCTTGGGACGTGTCAGCGAACTTCGGCCGTAATGACTCTGTTGACAAGCTAAGCAACTTACACAATATGGGTGCTATTCAAGATCAAATCCTTGAAGGTAAATTTAACCCACTTGATCAATCAGCTTGGGTTTCTGAAGATTTCCGCAAAAATGTGTACACTGAAGTTAATAACGGCGGAAGCCAGCTGTTTATTCTTTCAGCATCTGTATCGGGTGAGTTATTCGAATTACCAGCAGGTTACTCTGCATTTGCTGCAGGCATAGAGCGTCGTCAAGAAAAAGCATGGTTTACACCTGACTCTTTAACTGCACAAGGCCTTGCAAACGACCCTATGGTTGAGCCAACAGCCGGCGGTTTTGACGTAAACGAAGCTTATGTTGAATTTGCTATACCTCTACTAGCAGATGCTCCTCTTGCACAAAATGTTGAATTAAGTGCAGCTATTCGTGCATTTGATTACAGCACATTTGGTTCAGATGAGACTTGGAAACTAGGTCTTACTTGGAAAGTAAATGATGAACTAATGCTACGTAGCGTCGTTTCAACAGCATTCCGTGCGCCAACGGTTTCTGAGTTGTACTCTGGCAATTCACCATCGTTTGACCAAATTGATTATCCAGGTGCTCAAGACCAAGCAGAAGTAACTGTGGGTGGTAATGATTCACTTACTCCTGAAGAAGCAGATACTTTCACTGCTGGTGTCGTATACGAGCCACAATGGCTTGACGGCTTCTCAATGACGCTTGATTACTATGAAATCGATATTGAAAATGCAATCACTAAAGTAGATAGCCAATATATTGTTGATCAGTGTTTAAATAATGGTGCAAATGCTAGCACTGCACTTTGTCAGTCAGCAGGCGTATCTATGGATGCAACTGGCCGTGTTAAATTCAATAATCAATTACAAAACGTTGGTTCTGAAAAAACATCTGGGGTTGATTTAAATCTTGCATACAGCTTTGAAGTGGCTGGCCTGAACTGGAAAACAAGCTTAGACACAACTTACTTAGATGAATATGTTGTAGAAGTTACTGGTGACCCAGTTGACTATGCAGGCATTATTACATCAGGAACGGGTGGATATGCTGACTTTAAATCTAACTTAACTGTAAGTGTTGCAGGCGATAACTGGGATGCACAATACCAAGCTCGTTACATAGCTGGTATGGATAGCTTCGCATGTATCGGAAAAGAAGATTCTTGTTATGCACCAAGCACTCCAACAGTAGTTTACCATGATATCAGCGGTAATTACTTAGTGAATGACACAGTAACTTTATCTGCAGGTGTAAACAACTTGTTTGATAAGCAACCTCCTTACTACACAGGTAATAACGATTCAAATACTGACCCGTACACATACGATGTACTAGGTCGTCGTTTCTTCGCAGGTGTAAACGTTAAATTCTAATTTTAACTAATTAGAACCATTAAAAGGCCTAGTATTTACTAGGCCTTTTTTGTTGAACAAAATTAAAGAGGCACGTAAACTCAGGTAGAAAACCAAAGGAGGCATCATTGTTAAAGCAAGACGAAAATTTATCGTTTGTTATTGAACCGCAATTATCACCGCGTGCAGAGCAGCGTCTCGATCTTTATTTTTCTATCCCAAATGAAATGGGTATTAATGCACAAACACTTAGCGAAGAGTCTTACTTTAATAATCAATTTAAATCTTTTGTAGCCTATAACGCTAATAATATTCATCTTCCATTGGTACGAAGCCGCTTTGTGAGTAAAAACAAAGGTGAGCAACAAGACTACCGACAAAACTTAAATTTATATTGTTACCAAGTACGCCTTGCTATTGATGCAGATATTAAAGATGCGTTAAAAATTCAAGAAAGCGATGAATTTTATCAACGGGCTATGGAGCTTTGCGAGCAAAGCCAAAGTCTACTTCGAAAACTCAGACGTTACACCCCTGATAACGAAAAGCTGATTCCGTTTTATACCAATGCTGATAACTACCTAAGCTGGCAGATTGAACAAACGTTTTTAAAGCTGCTTGATGAAGGGCCGCGTAGTAGCGATCACGCTAAAGAGCGAAATGACTTATTAAATTTTTGTAAGTCAGAGAGTGAGTACCGGGCAGAGCAACAATATAATTCTGACTCAACACTTAAAGACGCCAACAGAATCACCAATAAAATGCGCCTATTACAGCGTTTAATAGAGCATGGAGTGATTTTACAGCGCCAAACACGCTATCTTAATAGTTATTTAAAACGCTTGGTAAAAGGCTCTGTTACGGCTGTTATAATGGCCTTTGTGATGGTAGTAATACTCAATGCGCGTTCTACCTTTACTGAAATAACCGCTTCATTGATTTTAATTTTAGGGGTTATTTACGGGCTGAGAGAAATATTTAAAGAAGATATTACCCGTATTATTTGGCGTGCTATTGTGCGGGGGCGGCCAAAATGGCGCTTTATTTTTAAAAACAGTATTACAAAAGATAAAGTAGCCAGTCAGTTTATTTGGTTAGAATACACGCGGTTTAAAAAAATCCCTAAAGAAGTGAGGAAAATTTTCTCTAAGCGTCGTCAGCAAAATAAACAGGCGGCGCAATGGCTGCATTTTGCTAGTGAAACGCGGGTCAGTGCTAAAGAATTTTTGCCAGGCTACGATAGCTTACAGCAAACACTGCAATTTAATCTTGCACCGTTTGCACGTTATTTAAAAAAGGGGGAAGGGAAGCTGTACCATTTAGAAAATAATAAAATTTCTAAGCAGGGAGTGGAAAGACGCTACCAATTAAATATGGTATTGGTTTTAACCGAATCTGATAATGCGCTGTATCAACGCTATAAAATCACTTTAAATCGCAGTAAAATTGTTAATATAGAGCTAATTTACACTAGTGACACTAAAAAAGAGGAATAACACAGGTTATTCCTCTTCTTTACTTAAATTAAACTAGACTATTTATCCGTTAGTCCTTTTTTGCTGTATAGCGTTACTTTGTCTGATACTAAGGTAATTTCGATATTTTTAGCGTCATTACCCCAAGTACAACTAGTATGCAGTGTTTTTTCTACACAATTATCAGCACTGCCTAAAAGAGCTTCAACTTCTGTTTTGTCCATACCGATTTTAATCTTTTCATAATTTTCTAAGTTTACTTTTGAACAAGCAGCAAGACTCAGTGCCGCTGCAATAATAAGTAATTTTTTCATTGTTATTTTCCTTGAATAATACCGTTAATGATTAAATTTTCGAATTTGCACAATCATCCCCATACGAGGGTGATCAAAATAATGAATGTCTTCACTGAACACTCGCCTAAACTGTGAAAAGCGGGCTGATTCTAGATCGCCATTGTCACGTTTTTCACTTATATCAAAGTGTGCATTAATAAATAAGTAATGGCGCAAGTGTATTTTAAATAGCCCATCTAACTCCCATTTCATGTCAGAAGATTGAGCTTCGTCAAATAGTGGTTCAGGCGTATTTATTAAGCTAATAAAATCAGAATCGGCGTAACTAATCGCAGTGTTTATATTGTTTTTTAATTGGCTGCCTGCAAACAAATGAATGCTAGGCGAGCGTGACTTGCTCGCACCCTCAAATCGCCACCCGGTATGCAATAAAGGAGTTAGTCCTTTGCGGTCTAGGGCTTGGCGTTGTGATTGAAACTGCAATTGCTCAGGGGCTAACAGGTAAGTTTGCTCCATCGTCTCTTGTGCAGGTGCTTGAGGTATTACTGGTAACACATCGTAACTTTTTACATAATCAATGCTGTCGTTACACGCTGCTGACTGAGGATTTGAGTTGACTAAAGTGTCAGCAAAGGTACGTTTTTGAAAACGCGGATCGCCATTTATACACGCGTCCATTGCTTGTTTTTTATAAACAGGGCTTAGTAAATCTAAGGTGTTTTTATCTTCTATGGCGTCGTGCTTTAAGCTAAAGTCTTCTTGTAGGTATGGAGCAGGGCGTTGTTTAAATATCAACACTTCTACTTCAAACCAACGCTCTGCAAATGCAGTACTACTAAACAAGCAGCATAAAACAACCAGCGATTTTTTCAGCAACATTAATGGCTAACCTTTTTTTCGAAATCTGCAATCATAGCAGTGATCATTTTTAAGCGTTCACGGGCATTCGCCTCGCTAATGGCAAAGCGTAATTTATTTGCGCCATCCATCTTATAAATATGTGGCGCACTTTGTATCAAACCAATAATGAAGCTAGGATTAACCTTAGTATTTTGACTAAACTCAAAGTAGCCCCCTTTCGGGTTTGCCTCTATTTTGGTTATGCCTAGATTACTCGCTTGCATCTTTAGTTGTTGTAAACTAAATAAGTTTTTAGCTGCATCGGGCAATAAACCAAAGCGGTCTATTAATTCAACTTGCAGCTCATCAATATCAGCAAGGTTAGCACAACTTGCTACTCGCTTGTACATACCTAAACGCGCGTTAACATCATGAATATAATCATCTGGTAACAAAGCAGGTAGCTTTAAGTCTACTTCTGTTTGTTTTTGTAATAGATTTTCAAGAGTTGGCTCTTGACCATTTTTAAGTGCGTTAACGGCCTGTTCAAGCATTTCCATATACAAATTAAAGCCAATGGTTTGCATTTGCCCTGATTGATCATCCCCTAATAGCTCACCCGCACCACGAATTTCTAAATCATGAGTTGCTAAGGCAAAGCCAGCGCCTAAATCTTCTAATGAGGCAATCGCGTCTAAACGTTTTTTCGCATCTTTAGAGAGTGCCTTAGGGTTACCGGTAAGTAAATAAGCATAGGCTTGGTGATGGCTTCTACCTACACGTCCGCGTAATTGGTGTAGTTGAGCAAGACCAAGTTTATCGGCTCTATCCATAATTATGGTGTTTGCTGTGGGCACATCAATACCGGTTTCAATAATCGTGGTACACACAAGGACATTGTATTTTTGATGATAAAAGTCGGTCATTATTTGCTCAAGCTCTTGCTCTCGCATTTGACCATGTGCAGAGGTTACTGTTGCCTCAGGCACCCATTCGCTAATTTCTTGAGCGACACGTTCAATAGTTTCTACGTTGTTATGTAAAAAGTATACTTGGCCGCCACGTTTAATTTCACGTAGTACCGCTTCGCGAATTAGCTCTTCGTCGCGTTGGCGTACAAAGGTTTTAACCGCTAAACGTTTAGCCGGTGGAGTGGCAATAATTGATAAATCACGCATGCCACTCATCGCCATGTTTAATGTACGCGGAATAGGGGTTGCGGTCAGAGTGAGTATGTCAACATCTGCTCTCAGGGCTTTAATTTTTTCTTTTTGACGAACCCCAAATCGGTGTTCTTCATCAACAATTAACAGGCCTAAATCTTTAAAGTTGATATCTTGTTGAATCAATTTATGAGTGCCAATAACCACATCTAGCTTGCCATCATTCATTCTTTCAAGGGTTTCTTTTTGCTCTTTGGCCGAATTAAAACGCGATAGCACCCCCACTTCAATTGGAAAATCAGCAAAGCGGTCTTTAAAGTTATCGTAGTGTTGTTGAGCAAGTAGGGTGGTAGGGACTAAAATAGCCACCTGCTTATTATCGTTAACAGCTACAAAGGCTGCCCGCATAGCTACTTCGGTTTTACCAAAACCAACATCACCACATACTAAACGATCCATGGCTTGTTTTGACTGCATATCACCAAGTACCGCTTCAATGGCGTTACGTTGATCATCTGTTTCTTCAAACGGAAAGCTATCACTAAATTGGCGATAAGCTTGGCCATCAAGCGTAAACTTATTACCTGGCTTGGCTTGGCGTTGTGCGTAAATATCGAGTAACTCTGCAGCCACATCGCGTACTTTTTCAGCGGCGCGTTTTTTCGCTTTATCCCAGGCATCAGAGCCGAGCTTATGCAGTGGCGCACTGGCCTCTTCACCTCCAGAATAACGACTAAGCATATGAAGTGCCGATACCGGCACATACAGTTTTGCTTCACCTGCATAAGTAATAGTCACAAATTCAGTCACCACACCGGCGGCATCAATCGTTTGCAGCCCTTGATAACGGCCCACACCATGGTCAAGGTGCACAACCGGTTGGCCTTCTTTAAGCTCTGCTAAGTTACGAATTAACGCGTCTTGGCTTGCTTCATACTTGTGCTTACGGCGTCTGCGTTGTGATACTTTGATCCCAAGCAATTCTTGCTCGGTAATAATGCTCAAACTTGGTTTAGTGCTAAGCACCACACTTTGCTCAAGCGGACTGACAATTAAACCAACGTCATTACTGCTGTTGGTAAACTGCTCAAAGCTATCAAATTCTTTAAATTTTAAGCCGCTAGGTTTTAATATACTCAGTAATGATTCGCGTCGACCGTCCGACTCAACACTAATAACCACTCGGCCTTTTTTCTTTTTTTGCTCAGCTACATAGTTAATAAATGCATCGTAGGGTTGGTGTTGTTTATGATCGATGCGTACATTAGGCAATTCATTAACTGCGAGATTTTTATTGCCCGCTTTTGTCCCTAGCTTTGCTTGCGATAGACGAATTCGGCCATAATTACCTAAATTGGAAAACAGCTCATTAATTGGCTGATATAACTCATCGGGCGGTAATAGTGGGCGCAGAGGATCTACTCGGCGGTTCTCATAGCGTACATTAACATCGTGCCAAAAGTTATCTGCTGCATGCTCTAAATCCCCTAATTGCATGACGGTTGTTGAGTCAGGCAAGTAGTCAAAAATGGTTGCTAAGCCTTCAAAAAACAGCGGCATGTAGTATTCTATACCTGCTGGCCAATTACCCTTGCTGACCTGCATGTAGACTGAGTCTTGCTCAGCACTTGCGCCAAATTTTTCACGATAGCTTATTCTGAAACGTTCAATATCTGATTCGTTAGTAGGAAACTCATGAGCAGGTAGTAGCTCAATTTTTTCTACTTTTTCGTCTGAGCGCTGAGTTTCCACATCAAATAAACGGATGGTATCAAGCTCATCATCAAAAAAGTCGAGCCTAAATGGATGCTTACTCCCCATGGGGTATAAATCAACAATTGAGCCGCGTATAGCGTACTCGCCATGCTCCATGACTTGTTGCACATGTAAGTAACCCGCTTGCTCTAAATTGTCCCGCAGAGCATGGGTGTCTAATCTATCGCCTACTTTAAAATTCAGCGTTGAGCCGTATATAAATGATGCTGGGGCAGTGCGCAGCATCAAGGTTGATACCGGAACAATGAGTACGCTTTGTTGCTCTTTTTTCAGTGTATTGAGTGTTGCTAAACGTGCTGAAATAATATCTTGGTGGGGCGAGAAGTGATCATAAGGCAATGTTTCCCAATCTGGAAAAACCATTACTGGGTTATCAGGCAGCAAATACTCTAATTCTGTTTCAAGGCGCAGAGCACTTGGTGTATCAGGGGTAACAATTAACACTAAGTTGTCTTGCTGCTTAACACCTTGTGCAATAGCAATGCTTAAGCCACTGCCTAGAAGTTCGCCCCATTGAATTTTATCTTTTTGAGATTTTACCCAAGGCAAGGCTGCCCATTGCTCAAACGCCATTAATTACTCCATTAAATTAGGCTCTTAACGAGTAAGAACCACATTATTATTTAGTCACGGTAAATTTTTGTTAAATCTTGATAATGATCAATTCTACGGTCGCGTAAATACGGCCAGATACGTCTTACGTTCTCGCTGCGTTTTTGATCAAGTTTTACCATTAATATTTGTTCATTTTGGTTATCAGCCTCTGCCAACATTTCGCCTTGAGGGCCTGCAATAAAAGAGTTGCCCCAAAATTGAATGCCGTCACTTTGACCGCTCGGGTCGCTTTCATGACCAACTCGATTACAGCTAATCACCGGAACGCCATTAGCAACCGCATGCGCTCGCTGTGAAATAACCCAAGCATCTTTTTGGCGGGTTTGCTCGTTTTTATCATCGCGTGGATCCCAGCCAATAGCTGTTGGGTAGATTAAAAGTTCAGCGCCGGCCATTGCCATTAAACGCGCGGCTTCAGGAAACCATTGATCCCAACACACCAGTACACCTAGTTTACCTACAGAGGTTTGAATAGGCTCAAAGCCTAAGTCCCCGGGAGTAAAGTAAAATTTTTCATAAAACCCTGGGTCGTCTGGAATATGCATTTTACGGTATTTACCTGCAATGCTGCCGTCTTTTTCAAGCACCACGGCGGTATTGTGATAAAGACCCGTAGCACGTTTCTCAAATAATGAAGCTACAATAACAATACCGAGCTCTTTTGCGAGTTCGCCTAAAGTGTTGCTACTTGGGCCTGGTATTGTTTCGGCCAAATCAAATACATCAACGTCTTCGGTTTGGCAAAAATATAAACTGCGGTGTAACTCTTGTAATACAACAAGTTGCGCGCCTTTACTAGCGGCATCGCGAATGCCCGCAATTGACTTTTCAATATTATGTTCAGCGTTGTCACTGTTGCTTTGTTGCACTAAGGCAACTGATAAATGTGCAGGGCTTGTCATTGTACTGCTCCAGCTAAAAATCCACGAGGTAATTGCATTGTAATGCAGTGAAGACTGCCAAATTGCTCAATAATAGGTAAACAATTTACACCAATAATTGTGTGCTCTGGGTATGCTTTTTGAACTTGTGTTAAAGCACGTTGGTCGTTTACATCGTCATAAATGGGCACTAGTACTGCGTTATTTATAATTAAGTAATTTGCATAGGTGGCAGGTAGACGCGTATTTTCATCGTCATACACGGCTTTTGGCCACGGTAACTCAATTAGCTTATATGGGGTGTTATCAGCAGTTTTAAAGCTTTGTAGTTGTTTTTCCATGGCATCTAGCGCGCTAAAATGCTCATCGCTTTTATCGTCACATTTTACATACACAAGGGTGTTGTTAGGTGCAAAGCGAACGAGCGTATCAATGTGGCTATCGGTGTCGTCACCGGCTAAATAACCATGATCAACCCATAAAAAATCAGTAGCGCCTAAGTGCGCTTTTAAAAGTACTTCTATGTCACTTGGGTTTAAATCAGGGTTACGGTTTTTATTCAGTAAACATTCGCTGGTTGTTAGCAATACACCATGTTCATTAATTTCAATACCACCGCCTTCAAGCACCATATCGAGGGCTTGATACTGGTTACTTGTATTACTTAGCTGTTTAACTAATGTGTGGTTTATTTGATTATCAAGGGCGCTTTCAAACTTATTACCCCAGCCATTAAAGGTAAAGTCGTAGACTTTTAATTGATCTGGCTTTTCTATAGCGCTGCACGTAAGTGGGCCATGGTCACGCGCCCACGTGTCGTTAGTAGGAGTAACAACAAAATATACACGGGTCTGCTCAATACCAGCATCATTTAGTAATGAGTTAATGTGGGTTTTTAATACCTCATCATGAGCAACAATCACTAAGGCTTGTTGCGCGGTAATATGTTTTGCAAGTTCAATATAAACGGGTTCAACACGTGCTAAATTATCAGCCCAATCGGTATTTTTATGGGGCCATGTAAGCATAACAGCATCTTGCTCGGCCCATTCAGGTAAAAGTCTAAAGTTCATGGATTTTTAATACAAATAAAGATGGGGCTAGTTTAGCAGTTCAATTACAGCTAAGTCACTTTTAAATAAACGTTTGAACTACAATTTAAAGCGATTTAAACAGGTAAATAAACACTCGTGTTACTCGTTTGAACTCTCTTTCGCTTTTTCAAGTTGTTGGCGCTTTTTAAGTTGGCGTGTTTGCGCATGTAAACTGGCTCTAACAACCAACTCTTGATCACTGTCTCTTATTGATACAAACAGCAGGGTATACTGGTAATGCTCATTGTCTTGTTTTTCTATAGCAACAACTTCGCTATAACAATACACCGCAGAGGCTTCATGCTGTAAAAACAGTTTGGTACGAAATTTCTGACCTAATGTGTACAAATGTTCACTGGTAAACTTAATTCCGCCGCCGCCATAACTGTCGCAATAAATTGAGTTATCTTCAGGTTGTTCTGAAGCTAAAATATGGCTCATGATCAAATCTATTTTACGCGACTGGGCTTGTAAAAACGTTGTCAGTTCTTGGGCAATATCTCCTAAGTTACGCAAAGGGCCTAAAGCGCTTTGATCTAAACTACTGACTTCGTTAGCAAGTTTAAATAAAGGCGGAATATCTGCGTCTAGTTCAGCCAAACTTTTTGGTACCACTGCGTCATCTACGGCAAATAGATTGACGCGATTGCTCTCTTCAATTTGAAAGTAAAGCTCAAAATCAGCTAATTTTTGATTATTCATTTTTAACTCCTAGCCTCTATCCGTTAATAGTAGCGTTGCGGTTATTAAATTACTACACAGCAACCCAATAAAAATTAAGCTAAATAAGGGTTTGGCTTCACTATAAAAACGCTAGGGGTGCTACTTTTAATACAGCCATAATGATTAAGAATATAATAAATATTAATACATTTATACTGAGTACGTATATTCGCAACTAATAAATAACCAATAATTAACAAAATGCCTTGTAATTAACCATAAAACTCGTAATCTTACCGTAATAATAATAACAAGGGACTACCCACGTGGCTCGAGGAATTAAATTAGCCAGTACATTCTCAGATATATCCACGCAACTGCGGCGCTTTGTGTCTAAAATTGTGTTACCTGACGATGTTGATGATATTGTTCAAGAAACCTTTGTTAAAAGTTATGAAGCAGAGCTAAAACAAGATATTCAATACACCCGCAGCTATATGTTGAAAACAGCTAAACATCTCGCCCTAAATCATATAGCTAAATGGGATAATAAATTTAGTACTCCTTTAAATCACGAAACTGAACTTCCTAAATTGCTTAAATCAATGCAATTAGAAGATGAATACACCTCCAAAGAACGTTTTTTACTATTTTGTCGTGCTACTGAGCAGCTAAGCCCTGTAGTGAGAAAATGTTTTATATTAAAAAAAGTATATGGGATGAGCCAAAAAGAGATCGCACAGCAAATGCAGCTAAGTCAAAGTACGGTAGAAAAGCACATTGCTAAAGGGCTACTAAACACCATGCTATATATGCGCGATCAAGTGCAAGATGAGAGTGAACATTGCCAACAAAGTGCGAACATAGTGAGGGCAGTAAAATGAGTAACATCCATCAATTTACTTCAAAAGAATTAATCTTAGAAAAAGCATCGCAATGGATAAGTGCGATTGATCGTGGCTTAAGTACACAAGAGCAAGAGCAATTTAAACTGTGGATGCTACAAAGCACGGCTCATCAGAATGCGGTATATGAATTAGCACAATTATGGGATGACTTAAGTGTGCTTAACGAGCTCAGCGTATTGTTTCCTAATAAGCACTCTGCAGGCATTAAAACAAAGCCTTCCTATGTATATGGTATTGCGGCAAGTGTTGTTGCAGCTTTAATGATGTGCAGCTACTTTTTGCTGAACATGGGGAGCAACTTTAACCAAAATTTAGCTAAAGTAAATTACACAAAAATTTATAAAACAAAGGTTGGCGAGCAAGCAACCTATGTTTTACCAGATGGCACAATAGTTCAGCTTAATACTAATAGTTCACTAGAAGTCGCTTATAGCCAAGGACGTAGACAGTTATTACTAAGCCGTGGAGAAGGGCGTTTTAATGTAGCTAAAGATGCATCACGCCCGTTTAGTGTGATGGCGGGGGATAAAAGCTTTACCGCGCTTGGTACAGTATTTAATGTGCAGCGCAATACCTCTTCTGATCTCGAATTGGTAGTAACTGAAGGTAAAGTGATGATCACCGACCCTAGTGTTGCTGTTAATGCTGACGATTTTAAAGCGTATCAGCAAGCTGATAACAGCAATCACGAAATCCGCCAGATCAATGCCAATATAGTGATATCGGGTGAAAAAGCCATTATTGAACAGAGCGTAACTAAACCAATTACACAATTATCGGTTGATGACGTACAACGCGATTTAGCATGGCAAAATGGCATGTTGATATTCAATGGCGAGCAACTGGTTGATGCCTTAAACGAAGTTAGCCGTTATACCGCCACGCGATTTGAACTATCATCTGATGAATTAGCGCGCATTAAAGTGGCTGGCGTCTTCAAAGCAGGTGATGTTGCAGGGCTGTTAGAGAGCTTACAAAATAATTTTTCAATTGAGCATGAACGTTTAGGCGAGCATGTTGTTAGTTTAAAATATCAAAAAAAATCATAGGTAATGGTAATGAAAATCACGCCATTGTTAATCAATGTTACTCATAAGGGTGTAAAAAGTAATTTAAAGATTAAAAAAATGATAAAAATCTATAGAGGATTTTTGTTTGCTAACTGTTTATATAAGTTGCGCAGTAACCATACGTGTTATTTAAGTCCGCTGGGACTCGTTGCACCGCTGTTTTTTAGTATCAGTGTGCACGCGAGTCAAACTGAGGGACAAATGATGCAGTTTGATATAAAAGCGCAACGAGCAGACAAAGCCTTAATAGAATTTGCTAAGCAAACAGAACAAACTGTGGTTTTTTCGTATGAGCTTGCTAAACAGTACGAGGCAAATTCATTATATGGATTTTATTCTCAACTCGATGCGTTAAACGCATTGTTAGCTGAGACTGAGCTCGATGCGGTTGTTGATCAAAATGGTTTACTGAGTATTAAACTCAAACAAATCAATAGGAAAGATAACAACATGATGAAGCTTTCAGGAGTTAGTGCTGCCGTATTACCTGCTTTACTTGCAGTTAATTCACAAGGAATAAATGCCGCTGAACAAAGCGCAGAACAAAACATCGAAAAAATTGCTATTGTAGGTAGTCGTGTCGCAGGACGTTCAGTTGAAGACTTACCTGTCCCCGTTGATATTTTAAGTGCAGAAGCACTCGAAAACACCGGCCAGACAGAAGTTGGCCGCATGCTTCAAGCTATCGCACCTTCTTTTAACTTTTCAAGTTCATCTATTAGTGATGGTACTGATGCATTAAGACCCGCAACCTTACGTGGCCTTGGCCCGGATCAAACATTGGTATTGATCAATGGTAAGCGTCGTCATCAAGCCAGTATTATCCACATTAATACCTCCGTTGGTCGTGGTACTGCGGGTACTGACATGAATGCGATTCCAGCCTCAGCTATTAAACGTATTGAAGTACTGCGCGACGGCGCTGCGGCTCAATATGGTTCGGATGCAATTGCCGGTGTTATTAATATCGTGCTAAAAGATGGCAGCGAAGGTGGTAAAGCGGCCGTTAACTACGGTGAGTACTCTGAAGGTGATGGCGAAACCGTTAATATCGACTTTAATAAAGGCTTTGCTTTAGGTGATAACGGTTATTTAAATACAACTATTAACTACCGTGATCGTGCACCAACTAACCGTGCAGGCCTTCATGGCTCATGTCAGTTCTATGGCTGTACTGAACTTTCTGATGGTACCTTGCTTGCAGGTGAACCACGCGAATTAACCGCACCGCGTGATACATTCAGAATTGGTGATGCTGATTCACAACAATTTGGTTTAACAGTTAACACCGGCTACGAATTAGGAGCGGGTGAACTATACGGTTTTATTACCTATTCAACTCGTGATAACGAATCAGCAGCATTTTTCCGCCATAATGCCAATGCAGGTGGTAACCCGGTACTTCAAGATGGCGATGCAACTATCCCAGCTGGTTTTTTACCTAAAATAAACACCACGATTGACGATATTTCATATAACTTTGGTTATAAAACTGAATTTGATAACGACTCAAGCTTAGATTTATCGTACACCTATGGTGAAAACAGTATTGACTACACGACTAGCGATACTATTAACGGCTCTTACGCGAATTTTTTACGTTATGATCAAGGCCTAAGTGCAGCAGATATTCGCGCCACGATTCCACGTCAAGGTTATGCTTATGGCATGGAGCTATCACTGCAAACGATCAATCTTGATTTTACTCAAAATTTTGATGACTACTCATTGGCAATGGGTGCTGAAATTCGTACCGATGAGTACCGAATTTTAGAGGGTAGTGAATATGCATATCGCGATTACGATACCAACAACGGTGTTAATATTTACGATGGGCTAAGCGGTGGTATTGGCAGCGAAAACGCATCCGGTGGCACACAAGGCTTTGGTGGTTCATCCCCAGCGTCGTCGGTTGATGAGTCGCGTGATGTGATCTCGTTTTACTTAGACGCTGAAGCTTACGTTATTGAAGATGTAATTATCTCAGGGGCGTTACGTTACGACAATTACAAAGGGTTTGGCGATACAGTTAACTTTAAACTAGCCGGTAACTGGTCAGTAACTGAAGATATTTCACTTCGTGGTGCGCTAAGCTCAGGCTTTAGAGCACCTTCAATGCAGCAGTTGTATTTTAACAACATCAGCACACAGTTTGTTGTAGGCCCTAATGGTAACTTAGTGGCTGAAGAAGTGGGCACCTTTAGAAACGATTCAACCCTTGCGCAAAGTTTAGGTATTCCTAAGCTCACAGAAGAGAAATCTCAAAACCGCAGTTTAGGTATCGTTTATAACGTAAGCGATAATATTAATGTAACCCTAGATTACTACTCAATTGATATTGACGACCGTATTGTAATTAGTAATCGCTTAGGTAAAGGCTTATCAAGCAGTCTTGATGCTGCGTTATTAAGTTCAGGTGCGGGTGCAGGGCAGTTTTTCTTAAATGGCGCTGACACTGAGACACAAGGTATCGACTTTGTGGCTACATGGAATACAGAAGGCCTTGGCGGCACGCTTGATTTTACTTTAGCGGCTAACTTTACAGAAACCGATGTCGTGTCGTTATTTACACCTGCAGGTTCTGGGCTTGAGACCGTGCCAGTTGATGATGTGTTTTCTGATCAAGAAATTTCTATTATTGAAGAATGGCAACCAGAAGATCGAATTAACTTAAGTGCACTTTATCGTCGCGACGACTGGACCGTAAACCTATCGCTTAATCGCTTTGGTGAATACACAGTGGAAGATGGCGGCCGCCAGACTTATGGTGCTGAAATTTTAACTGACATCAAAGTAAATTACTTTGTGACTGACGATTTATCAGTAAATATTGGCGCAAATAACTTATTTGATGTTTACCCAGATGAAAACACCATAGGTAATTCACGTTCAGGCACAATTGTAGATGCTCAAGGTAACACCATTGTCAGCAGCGATGGTGTATTTAAGTACTCACGTCGTTCAGCGCCATTTGGCTTCAACGGTGCTTACTACTACGTAGGTGCAGAGTATCGCTTTTAATGAATAACTCTCCTATTGTTATTTAACAACCAAAGGGCCGTAAGGCCCTTTTATCGTTTTTAAACTTAATGTTTTTGCATTTTACTCATTTCAGCATGGCAGCTCTGCATAGTAAGTAATACTTTTGATAACGCTGCTTCACAATCATGAGACTGAGGCTTTTTCAACGCTACTTTAATTTCTTCTAAGGTTTTGTCTTCTACTTCCTCAAGCTCTTTAACGTAGGTTTGATCGTTATCGTTAGCAAATTTACTAATCAAAGTAGTAAATGCACGGCGTGCTTCTACAACAAACGACGAGCCATCTTCGCGCTCACCTTGTTGATTAATTGCGTAAGGTTGTAAACTCTCCACACTGACTTTACGAGCGTCAATCATACGTTGGAATAGGGCTCCTATAGCGGGGTCTTGTACTTTATCTTGTGCTGTTTGGTAAAAGTCGATGCCGCTATTCATTACTTGGATAATGTCGGTAATATGATTTATTTCTTGTCCTTGATGGGTGCTCATAATAATGACCTCTGTTAATTTAAAATACAGTCATTATCAAGCAAGTGCTATTCCAAGTAGGTTTTGTTTTTTAAGCTTTTGTATTTGATGGTTTTTAATTATTTTTTATAGTTTGGTATGCTTGCTAACTAGGCGTTAGCAAGCAAATTTTACATTAAGGTATGTAAGAAAGTTATTTTAGCTCATCCGCTACTTCAGCTACTTTTTGGCGTAACCAAATATGACTAGCATCTCTGTGTAATAAAGGGCTCCATATCATATCAAGTTCAAATGGCGGGATAGGAAAGGGGGGCTCCAGTATTTTAAGCCCAGGATCGTCTAAATAAATATTGGCCGCTTTTGAGGGCAAAGTCGCAACTAAATTTTTCTCTTTGGCTAAGTGAACAGCCACATGATAGTTACGAGTAAAAGTGGCAATATTACGGTGTTTACCAAAATGCGCCAGTGCCTCATCAACCCAGCCCAGCTTTTGCACATCTTTAGGGTCCATCCCCACACCAACACCAAAGCCTGTTTTACTTACCCAAATATGGCGAGCTTTTAAATAGCTGTCTAGGCTAAAGTTTTCAATAATGGGGTTATCTGATTTTACTAAACAACAAAAGCTATCTTTCCAAATACGTTTATGGTGAAACGATTGTGGTAAATTTTCAAAGCGGTTAATCGCCATATCAACTTTACCGTTTTCAACATCGTGAAAGGTAACATCACTAGGAGTTAAAATATCTAAGGTGGTGTCGGGCGCTTCTTCGTGTAGTTTCCCTAATAAACGCGGTGCCATGGTACTGGCCGCGTAATCACTGGCCATGATCCTAAACACTCGCTTACTTTGTTTAGCTTCAAACTCACGATTAGGTGCCAGCGTTTCTTCAAGGGTCATCAAGATTCCACGAATCACAGGCTGCAACTCAATAGCACGCTCAGTCGGTACCATACCATCGCTGGTACGCACTAAAATAGGATCATTAAAAAGGTTGCGTAGGCGTTTAAGTCCGTTACTCATTGCCGGTTGAGTAATGCTAAGCTGGTTTGCAGCACGAGTAACATTACATTCGCGCAGTAATGTATCGAGGTAAACCAGTAAATTTAAATCTATTTTACTTATATTCATTGTGTGTCCTTAACGTTTACCAATAATGGATAAAACGCTGTGCTGTAGGATAGGGATAAATATGACTCACCTTTCCATTTTTTATATTTTGTTGTGCTTGTTTCCAAAAGTTAACATCAAGTAATTCAGGGTGCGTGCTAGTTAAAAATTGTTTATATGTTGGATTAGGCATTACAAAGGTACATAGCTGCTCTGGAAATACATCTTGAGGTGCAACCGAGTAACTTTGTTCGTCCATTAAATAATCGTCATAACTTTTTGCTTTAGGTAGCGCTCTAAAGTTCATGTCTGTTAAATATTGCACTTCATCGTAATCATAAAAAATAATCCGTTTGTGCTTACTTACACCAAAGTTCTTTAACAGCATATCGCCAGGGAAAATATTCACGGCAATCATTTCTTTAAGCGCCTGCCCATACTCTTCAATGGCATCGGCGGCACTTTTTTCGTCTGCATTTTCTAAAAACAGATTCAGCGGTGTCATCCGTCTTTCAATATATAAGTGTTTTATAATTAACCAGTCACCCTCAATTACCATTGATGAGCCAATGGTTTTGTGCAACTGTGCTAACAAGTTACTATCAAATCGTGCCAAAGGAAATACGACGTTTGAATACTCTATGGTGTCAGCCATTCGGCCAACACGGTCGTGGCTTTTAACCAGTTGATAGCGTTTTAATACCGTTTCGCGACCAAATGGCTTACTTTCGCCAAATTTATCTTTGATGACTTTAAATACATAACCAAATGAGGGCAGGGTGAATACCATCATCACCATACCCGGTGTACCTGGAGCAATGGTAA
The DNA here is from genome assembly GCF_001401785.1 of Pseudoalteromonas sp. P1-16-1b. Classification (GTDB taxonomy): domain Bacteria; phylum Pseudomonadota; class Gammaproteobacteria; order Enterobacterales; family Alteromonadaceae; genus Pseudoalteromonas; species Pseudoalteromonas undina. The sequence continues at coordinate 35,991 of NZ_LKGQ01000003.1, forward strand.
ATTGATCATTAGAATGAGTTAAATGATTCAAAAACTCACGGTAAAATTCAGTTTTACCTTGTTTATGAAAGCCTATGGCGTTGTAAAGCTCGGCGAGGGTTTTATTCGGCATAAGTTGATTTAAAAACCGCACTAACGCTGAAGGAGCATGAGTTTCTACCATAAAGTAAGCTCGCGCAAAGCCAAAAATAACCCGCATTTGCGACGACTTTGTAAGTAAGGCATCTAAATAAAGGCCTTTATCTTCATGGTGTAACACGGCAATAATAAAAGGCTGAACGCCACTTTGCGATACAACGCGCCCCACAATGTATGCGGCTTTATTGCGGTAAAACGGCGTGTGTAATATATCAAAACGCATTTGCCAATGCTGGTGGTGAGTATCGGGAGCTTGCTTATAAAACGCTTTTACTAATAAACGAATATCACGCTCAAGGTTGACAAAATCGGCTTTAAAATCAAAGTGGTTAATAATGCGTTTAATTGTTGGTTTTAAACCATCCACGACGGGGAAGTAACTTCTATATTCAGCCTCTACTGGCACTGATGGCGCATCTTTGAGTGTCGCTTCAACAAAAATAAAGTCATTATGAAAATAGCGGCGGTGGTATAAGCGGCAGAATACAGAGTTATAAAATGTTTCGGCAAGCTCAGCCTGCGGGTGAAAACATAAAAAATGCTGGTAAATTTTTTTTACTTCAAGCCATAAACTTTCGTTTAGCTGGTCTGTTTGTTGGCGTTCACGTAAGGTTTTTGTGGTTTCGTTAACTCGATCATCATAATAGCTAATACGTAGGCGGCTAATATCATTGATTGCTTGCCAATCTCTTTTAGCAAACGCATAAGGTGCTTTTGCTGTTGTTCTTTGAAACAGCAGGTAATGTTTTTTAAATCCGGTTAAAATTAACTCAGCAATTTGGCGTGGTTGCATCAGTACTCCTTAATTGACGCCTTTAGGTGTTTAGCAAAGTGCCGGTGGATACCATTTAATTTGTAAAAGCGGGTCAAAGGAAATTGCATCACTAAACACGTATTAGAGTTCGTACTCTATAGTTGTTAAGGGTATGTTATTTTATGTTTAAAACCAAGCAAATTAAGATGATATTTATTTAAGTTAGTTAGAGTCTGTTTGGTAGGCATCAATCTTTTTTTGTAATTTCTTAATTCGTTTTTCAATTAATTTTTTTTCTTTTTTATATTGCTTATCTAAACTTTTTTGCGTTTTTTTAATATCTTTTCTAATTCGTTTTTTATCATCGGCACTTAATATATGATTCAAGCGTTGTTGTTGTTTAAAATCAGCTCTATCTTTCTCTCGCGAAAGTATAGCGAGTTTATGCTGGTTACTGCGCAGCTCCGCCTCTAAGTTAGTAATTATGGTGTCGCGTTCAAGTTCGTTTAACTGCTTAGTGTAGTTTATTTCTTCACCTGCTTGTTTTGGCTCGGTGGCAGTTATTTTATGCATGGTTGCATTGTTACTACAGGGCAATTGTGAAAAGGTAGTCCCTTTTGGGGTTACGCATTTGTAATAGGTAGTTTGGGCTAGTGCAAGAGAGCTAAAGCATAAAAGGCAGGCAGTAATGATCAGATTAATAACGTTGAACATAATGATGATCCTTTGCGCATTCTGATCGAGTTAAAATGTTTTAATCCTAAAAACTATAACTTAGCTGAGGGGGATAGCAAGTGCAAAGGAGTAATAACAGAAACTAAGCGAGTCAGTTTTAATGGCTCGCTCATATTATGAGGTGCTATTGAGAAAACGTTTTAAGCTTTTTAATACTGTGCACTAAAAACGGAATATCAAGTCCTTGCTCAATTGAAAACCCTTCAGCTGCGGAAATATTTCTAAAGTTTCCATCACGATCAATCAGCGTAATTCTATCTTTTTTATAAGCAATTACGACGCCTTGTGAGTAATTAACGCCAATGTTATTACTTTTATTGTATAAGTTTTTCCCTAACATTGTCTGCTCTGCAAGCGTATTACAGTTTAAGTATTGGCCAAGGCTAGTAGCAAGAATGTCACTAGGTTGAATTAAGCCATTCACTTTAGAAATAAACTTATCTGAGCTATACAAGGTTGACGTGGTCACTATTTCATTGCTGTTTTGAGACACACTAAATGCAAAAAACTCAGTAGTGTCATCGCGTACAGTCGTATTTTCATTCGCTTTAATAACCCTGATTGCGCCATCTTTGTGTGCTTGCTCGTTAATAAAGCTCAGCTCATCAATACCAAATACTTCTACACTACGGCGTTGGCTTTGCCAAACAGGTAAGGTTTGTTGCTCAATAATGTCGGTTTTATAAAATGCAGGCAGGCCATACACCAAACCAAATAGCATGTCGCTATGATCTGTGGGTTGTAAAAACTGCTGATTTTTATAAATGCCTTTTTTGCTAGCAACAAATTTTGCTAACTGTTCGTCATTATCAAACACTAAAATATCAACTTTAGCTGCGTTGTAATCTTCACATTTTGCTAATGGGGTAGGTATTTGGTAATTAATACCTTGGTTATTAATTTTAACATTATGGGCTTGCTCGTAGCTTTCAACATCCAGCAAATCGTTTTTAGCGAGTAAGCTCTTTGCCGTAGTCGGGTACGAAAGCGGTAATACGTTATCTTGTTTTGTGATATCAAATTTTAAATTTGCATCAGCCCAAATATGAATACTGTGGCTTAAGGCAAAACAGATAACTAAAAAAGAACCGGCATAACGAGCAAATTTAAATTGCTTTAAACGCCCTAAATGGTGCCAAGTAAAGTTACTAACCGTAAGCTGAAAGCCTAAAATAAGTAACACAATACTGCCAGCAAGCAAGGTAGTAAGCGCAGGTGAATTTGTTAAGCGGTGCCACAACAACGAAATAATTTCAGGCAGCGCCGAGGCATTTAAGTGATAGCCCAAGTTAAAATACACATAAGCGTCCAAAGTCAGTATTGAAGCACCTATTGTTGCTATCACTGCCGCCATACCACGAATATGCTGCGGGTAGGGAAACACTAAACTTAAAGGAAAAACTGTCAGCACAAACGCTAAAAAGGCAATAAAGCTGGTGTGGCTTAGCCACGTAACCACCATATAAGTGATACCTATATAAGTAGTGGGCGGTGAGTCGGCAAATAAATAGCTTAAGCTAATTAAAAGCGCTAAACCAATATTGGCAAATGTAAACCAATGGCCCCAACTTAATAATTGACTTGCTTTCGATGAAAACTGGTTATGCTGCGATAAATTCATAGAGTTTATTTAACCGACTGAGCGAGTGCTTTTGCAAAGTTCTCAGTAACAGCTTGTCTTTTCCCTGTTGGTACATGCTCTTTTAAGATATGCGTGATAGAATTTCCTAAACACATAAGACTTAAATCAACCGGCGCATTGTGTTTTGATAAAACATCAATAAGCTGATCGACGATTTGTTCTACTTCTTCATTAGAGTATTTTGATAAGATTGGCATCAGTTGGTTCAATAAAAATAGTTATATTCCCGTATTTTAACACCAGAGGCGTGAAAAACAAAGATGGCAATAGATGTTAAAAAATTAGTCGTGCACTATGTAGACAAAAAAGATGACGACACCCAAATTCACCTTCGCAACGACGAAATGATGATCAACGACAAAGTTGCTGTATTCATTGAGCAATTACACCACGCCTACAACGGCAAGCCAGGCAAAGGTTTTTGTGCTTTTAGTGGTGAAAAAAACAGTATTGTTGCCTCTACTATGCAAAGCTATCGTAATAATGAGCTTGGCTTTTGGCATATGACCGAGCAGGCATCAACGGTATTAAAAGAAGAGTTAGATAAATACGCCTTTAATGAAACTGGCTACTTAGTATTTTGTCATTATCAGTACGTGGCTACTGATTATATGTTGATTGCCATGATCAACATTAAAGAGCACTACTCCATGACTTCAGAGCTTGATTTAGCCGCATCGCGCCATTTAGATATTTCGCGTATGCAATTGGCTGCTCGCATTGATTTAACCGCATGGGATACCCAAGCAGACGACAATCGTTATATTTCGTTTATTAAAGGTCGTGCGGGGCGAAAAGTGGCTGACTTCTTTTTAGATTTCTTAGGTTGTGAAGAGGGCATTGATCCTAAGCAACAAAGCCAAGTAATGCTAAACGCGGTAGAAGACTACTTATCAGAGCAAGAATTTGATAAGTCTGAAAAAGACGATTTACGTAAGCAAGTATTTGATTATTGTAACGACTGTGTCACTACTGGAGAAGAGGCTAATGTAAGTGAACTTTCAGCAACGCTGACTAAAGGCGACGACAACCCGTTTGAGAGCTTTTGTAAAGAGCAAAGCTATGACCTAGAAGAGTCATTCCCAGTCGATAAGAAAACAGTAACGAGTATGGTGAAGTTTTCAGGCTTAGGTGGCGGTGTGAGCATTAGCTTTGAGCGTAAGCATTTAGGTGAGCGTGTGACTTATAATGAAGCCACTGATACCTTAGTGATCAAGGGCATTCCGCCAAACCTTAAAGACCAACTACAACGTTTCATGGAACAAGAGCAGGATTAAACTCACGGCGGGCTGCGAGCTACGGGTTTCGGGCTCAGGCTCGTAACCCTAACCCCGCAGCCCGCCCCGCTAACTTTCGATTATAATTTTACCCTCTAAAAGCGCAGCGTCTCTTAGCCCTCTTTGTGAACAATTTTCTTAAGATCTAATTGCACTAAGAGAAGAGAATGAGGATTAAATGAGAAGATAAAACAGGTATTAGCAGATAACTGGTAGACGTAGAGCTTGCTCACGTGTGAAGCGAAGCTTCAAATGTTTTAACCTTTAACCTTTAACCTTTAACCTTTAACCTTTAACCTTTAACCCACTCCTCGCAGTCCGAACCCCGTTGCCAGTTACATAAATTCCAAGCAATAAAAAAACCGCGTTAAAATCAATTAACGCGGTTTTTTTAGCTTTTAACTAAACTTAGTGCTTATTCAGCATTAAGTGTTTTAGTCATTGCTGAGCTAGCACGACCTGCAGGTTTTACTGAGCCAGGGCGAAGGCCACTGTCAGGGATTAACTCACGTTTGTCATGTGCCATTGCAACTGATGTATGCTTGATTTCGCTATCAGCTACAGGTGTTGGCTGTGCCATTGGCGCACTTGCATGTCCAGCTGTAATCACTGTTTTAGCGTTTACATTAGCTGAGCTAGCTTGCGACACTTTCTCAGGCTGACTTTCAACTAAAGGCGCTTCTTTAGCTTCTACAGGTGTTTCAGTAGCACTAACCGGTGCGGTTTCTGCTTCAACAGCGACTTCTTCAGTTTTTACTGGTTCTTCAGTTTTTACTGGTTCCTCAGTTTTCACTGGTTCTTCAGCTTTCACTGGTTCTTCAGCTTTCACTGGTTCTTCAGTTTTCACTGGTTCTTCAGTTTTTACTGGTTCTTCAGTTTTCACTGGCTCTTCAGCTTTCACTGGTTCTTCAGCTTTCACTGGTTCTTCAGTTTTCAATGGTTCTTCAGCTTTCACTGGTTCTTCAGCTTTCACTGGTTCTTCAGTTTTTACTGGTTCTTCAGTTTTTACTGGTTCTTCAGTTTTTACTGGTTCTTCAGTTTTTACTGGTTCTTCAGTTTTTACTGGCTCTTCAGTTTTCGCTAATTCTTCTTCAACAATGTTTTGCTCAACTGCATCAGAGGCATCAACGGCCGTTTTATGTGCTTTTGCTTTTAGCTCTGCTTCATATTCAGCTGCAGCTTGATCAGCAACGGGTACAAACGCAGGCGCTTCATCAGACTTTTCTTGCGCGTTTTCACCCTCAGGGCGACGACGACGCTGACCTGATGCACGAAGATGACGTGGTGAACGACGTGAACGAGTGCGTGTTTGCTCTTGTTCTTCATCTTGTGATACTGCGTTATCGTTTGAATCAACAACAGCTTCTGCTTGTTCTTTAGCAGGTGCAGGTGCTTTTTCATCTGATACAGGCGTTTGCTTTTCAACAACAGGTGCTTGCTCTTTCACTTGTGGCTTTTCTTCTTTCACCACAGGTTGCTCAACAGGTTGTTCTATTGTTTGAACTTGCTCAGCACTTTCGTCTTGTACGCGAACTTTTTTGCGTAAATTACGACGTTGACGACGTACTTTAGGCTTTTGCTCTTTTGGCTCAGCATTCTTATCAGATTTAGGTGCAGTATCAGCTTTTTGAGTTGCCTCTGCTTTTACTTGCGTTTTATCTTCTGTTTTATGCTCAGGACGTTTACGCGTATTTGAATTACGACGGCGCTTATTGCGGTTTTCATTCTTTTCTTGCGTATCATTTACAGGTGCTGACTCATTTTTAGTTTCAGAATCTGTATTACGTTCGTTGCGTGGTTTATTACGTGGGTTATTATTGCGACGACGTTGGTTGTTGTTTCGACGACGATTATCATTGCCACGGTTGTTATTGGTACGCTCTTGAGATTTCTTATCTGTAGACTCTTGTGTTGTTTGCTCACTTTCACTTGCAAATAACGACTTAATCCATTTTCCAAGTGCAGTAAATAAGCCAATTTCAGCTTTTGCTTCTACTACCGGCGCTGCTTTTGCTGCTGCTTGTGGAGCAGGGCTAGAAGGCACAACGACACCTTTAAGCTTCGGCTCTTCACGTACAGGTGCTGCTGGCGATTTAGACATTTCAAATGCTTCAGGCTCAGGCGCAACAACTTGCTCATAACTTACTGTTTCAAGTGTTTCGTCTTTACGTAAACGCATAACTTCGTAATGTGGTGTTTCCATGTGTTGATTAGGAATAATCACTACATCACATTTATGATGCTTTTCAATGCGGTGAACGCTACGACGCTGCTCATTTAATAAATAAGCGGCAACGGCAACAGGCACTTGTGCGTTTACTTGTGCAGTGTTGTCTTTAATCGCTTCTTCTTCAATCAAGCGTAAAATTGATAGTGCAATTGACTCGTTTGAACGAATAGTACCTTGACCACTACAACGTGGACAAACACCTTGGCTTGCTTCACCTAGTGAAGGGCGTAATCGCTGACGCGACATTTCAAGTAAACCAAAGCGCGAAATTTTGCCAATTTGTACACGGGCACGATCTGGGCGAGCAGCATCTTTTAAGCGGTTTTCTACTTCACGTTGATGACGTGGAGGTGTCATATCAATAAAGTCGATAACAATTAAACCACCCAAGTCACGTAAACGAAGTTGACGTGCAATTTCATCCGCTGCTTCTAGGTTGGTGTTAAGTGCTGTTTCTTCAATATCACCGCCTTTTGTTGCTTTAGACGAGTTGATATCAATAGAGGTAAGTGCTTCAGTAGGGTCAATAACAATTGAACCGCCTGACGGTAAACGCACTTCACGTTGGAACGCAGACTCAATTTGGCTTTCAATTTGGTAATGCGTAAATAATGGTGTGTCACCTTGATAAAGCTTAACGCGGCTCATAAAGTCAGGACGAAAACGCTCAATGTGCGCTTTAGCTTCTTCAAAAACACGTGGCTTATCAATTAAAATTTCACCAATGTCACGACGTAAATAGTCGCGAATAGCGCGGAAAATCACGTTACTTTCTTGGTGAATTAAGAATGGTGCTTTAGCACTGTCTGCCGCTTGTTGAATGGCTTCCCAGTGAACTAATAATGCTTTTAAATCGTAGTTTAGTTCTTCAAACGATTTACCAACACCCGCAGTACGTACAATTAAGCCCATACCTTTAGGTAGTTCTAGGCGGCTTAGCGACTCTTTAAGTTCAGTACGCTCATCACCTTCGATACGGCGAGAAATACCGCCAGCACGAGGGTTGTTAGGCATAAGCACTAAGTAGCTGCCGGCAACACTGATAAAGGTAGTTAATGCTGCACCTTTTTGGCCGCGCTCTTCTTTATCAACTTGTACTATTACTTCTTGACCTTCTTTGATCACGTCGCGAATATTCGGACGACCATGGAAGGTGTAACCTTGCGGGAAGTAAGTACGAGCAATTTCTTTTAATGGAAGGAAACCATGACGATCAGCACCGTAGTCAACAAATGCCGCTTCTAAAGATGGTTCAATACGTGTGATTTTGCCTTTATAAATATTGGCTTTTTTCTGTTCGTGACCTGGGCTTTCTATATCTAAATCATATAGGCGCTGGCCGTCAACCAGTGCTACGCGCATTTCTTCTTGCTGCGTTGCATTGATTAGCATACGTTTCATAATGTTACTCTACTAGTTTGTGTCGCTGACATGACGATGTTTTTCTCGCCTGTTCAGGTGTTCCTATTTTTAGAATGTGCAGCCTCACGACTGGGTCTTTAACGGAACGGCTCTGTATTTTGGTACGCAGTATTTTAAATGCCGGCAAACAATAGGGTGTTATCACGCTATTAAATTCTAAAGGGATTCAAATGTGTCGGCTGTTTAGCTCAATACTCATTTTATCCAGAAGTTGGCCTGTCATATCAATCTTATTAAATGCATTCATATTAGGTGCGTAGGGCTCTTTAGGTTCAAACCATAGTTTCGCTTTTAAAACTACCGTTATCTATTTTATGAGCAAAAATCGCTACCGATGTTAATGAACGCTTATTTATTAGATTTTTTTAGTTCTAAATAAGCTGCTGTACGGTACTACTACAATATTTGAGCGAATTCTGAACGGCGTGTTTTTTACGCCGTCACTATCAGACAAATTATCTGTTCATTGCTTTTACTATCACATTAAAAATCAATTCATGTTCAAACTTAACCAGCAATATATTACGCGCATTGCCGTTAGTTGTGCGCACGTGTTGACTGGGTATGTATAAAAGCTTTGGAAAACTTAACTCGGATCTGTATGATCGGTTACCCAGAATGTGCATCACGAATGTTTTGTTGTGTTAAAAAGCACCGTTGTTATTTGCAAATACTAAATATTTGCGCTGCTTATTATCCCACTATTATAACCGTGTTAGCAACTAAATTATTTTACTTAAATCAGTGATTAGGCAATGTCAGAAAAAACCGGCTTACAAGTATCTTTTGTCACGATCAACGAAGACCACCTAGGTCAGCGTATTGATAACTTTCTTATTACCCATTTAAAAGGGGTGCCTAAAAGCGCAATTTATAAAATTCTTCGTAAAGGTGAGGTGCGTGTTAATAAAAAACGCATCAAACCTGTGTATAAATTGCAGCTAGACGACGTTATTCGTATACCGCCAATTAGAGTGTCAGAGCGTGAAGAGTTTGTACCATCAAAACTCGATAAAGTAACGCGCCTCGAAGACGATATATTATTTGAAGATAAATACCTGATTGTTATTAACAAGCCATCAGGCATGGCTGTGCATGGCGGAAGTGGCTTAAGCTACGGGCTTATTGAAGCATTACGTGTTTTACGCCCAGAAGAGCGTAGCCTAGAGCTTGTGCATCGTTTAGACCGCGATACCTCAGGTTGTTTACTCATTGCTAAGCGCCGCTCAGTGCTGACCGCTTTGCATGAGCAATTACGCGAAAAAACCATGGAAAAAAATTACTGGGCATTGGTAGAAGGCCAATGGGACTCTAAAACAAAAAATGTAACGGAAGGTTTGCGTAAAAATACCCTAAAATCGGGTGAGCGCGTAGTACGTGTTGATAATACCGAGGGCAAACCGTCGCATACCCGTTTTAAAGTGCTTGAACGTTTTAACGATTGCTCATTAGTACAAGCATCCCCTGTAACCGGTCGTACTCACCAAATTCGTGTGCATACTCAGTGTCAAGGCCATGCTATTGCTTGTGATGATAAGTACGGCGACCAAGGATTTGATGAGTCAATGCGTAAACGCGGTTTAAACCGCTTATTTCTACACGCGCATGATTTAAGCTTTTACCATCCTAAAAACGAAACCACTATGCGAGTAGAAGCACCGCTGGATAAAGCACTATCAAGCTGTTTAGTAAAACTTAGAGCAGCAAAGGCGTGATCGTAACCTCAATAAAACATTACAAGCTGGTGATTTTTGATTGGGATGGCACCATTATGGATTCAATTAGCAAAATCGTTAATTGCATTCGCAAAAGTGCCCAATCACATAATATTGAGCCGCCAAGCGATACCGCTAGTAAAAATATTATTGGTTTATCGCTTGAAAACGCAATCGCAACCTTGTTTCCTAACTACAGCGAACATCACGAAACGCTTATTGCAGGTTATAAACAGCAATATGCACTTGATACCACCCCAACACCGGTGTTTGATCACGTTGCACAGGTACTCACTGAGTTAAAAAATCAAGGCATAATATTGGCGGTTGCCACAGGTAAAAGCCGAGTAGGACTGGAACGCCTTCTAGATGAAAGCCAGTTGCGTCACTTTTTTAGTGCTACGCGAACCAGTGACGACGCTAAATCAAAACCCGCTCCCGATATGCTTTATCAATTGCTTGAAGAGCTAGGGGTAAGTGTTGATGAAGCGCTAATGATAGGCGACACGCAAATAGATATGGCAATGGCAAAAGCCGCAGGTATGGATAGAATAGGGGTAACCATGGGCGTGCACGACGCAGCGCAATTAAACGAGTTAACCCCGATTGCAACCGCTGACAACTATCAGCAGTTGCAAAATATATTACTCGGCTAATCAGTTAGTTTGCGCTGCTAATACATCAACACCAAACTCAGCCAGTAATTGGCTGAGTTTAATGAGTGGTAAACCAATTAAACTATTTGGATCATCACCACTGAGCTTTTCAAATAAACAAATACCCAAGCCTTCACTTTTAAAACTACCTGCACAGTTATAAGGTTGCTCTGCATCGCAATAAGCACTTATTTGCGCCGTTGTTAACGTTTTAAAGGTCACATTAAAGGGCTCAACAATAGTTTTGCTTTGTTTAGTATGAATATCGTACACACATAAGCCAGTTAAAAAAGTGACCGCTTGCCCGCTAAATAAGCTCAATTGCTTTATTGCGTTTTTTTTATTGTGCGGCTTACCTAGTATTTGCTGATTAAATACAGCAACTTGATCTGAGCCAATCGCGAGGCCTTGGTCAAAATGATCGATGGCTGCAGCCGCTTTTAATTCACTGAGGCGCTTAACAAGCGTGCTTGGTGTTTCGTTTTTATGCGGCGTTTCGTCAACATCTGGCGAAAACGTTTCAAACGGCAGATTAAATTTTTGTAATAAAGACTGCCTAAATGGCGAGCTTGAGGCTAATATAAGGGGGTGCTTCATGGCATGTTTTCCTAGCGTAAATCAGATTGAGTTAGGATAAATCAGATCCGTGAGTAAAACACGTGAAAAACAACGTAAAATTGGTTTTTTACTTTGACTAACTTACTAACTATCTATATGATGCAGCCCCTATGCAAAAGGTGAAAATTCCCATCACCCTTCATCCGGGCAAAGCAGCTCAGCATCGTTTAAAGTATGACGGCGTTGTACCGCTTGAGAAACTTCCTCGTTTACGAGGGGTTATCCAGGAAGAAGTAGGTGAAATAGCGGTAAAAATTCATTGCAAAAACGATGAGCAAGGTTTAGTTGTGATTAGTGGCAATTTGTCCACACACGTAACTGTCACTTGTCAACGTTGTAATGGTGATTTAGGGTTGGATTTGGATCAAGACTTTGTGTATTCGCCAGTCGGTTTGGATGCAGAGTCAGATGATCTTCCAGAAAGCTACGACGAAGTAGCACTTGATGAAAATGGTGAAATAGACGTATTTGAGTTAATCGAAGACGAACTTATTTTAGCAGTGCCATTAGTGCCTACCCACAACGAAGCTTCATGCAGTTATACAGCAGAGCCTGCCAGCTTTGGTGTTTTAAAGGCGGAAGATGATAAACCAAATCCATTTGATATTTTGAAACAACTTAAGAAAGATTCTTAGGAGAAGACTATGGCTGTACAAAAAAGCAAAAAGTCTCGTGCAAGACGCGGCATGCGCCGTTCACACGATGCGATCAGTGGTCCAACTTTAACTGTAGACCAAACATCTGGTGAGACTCATCGTCGTCACCATGTGACTGCAGATGGTTACTACAAAGGCGTTCAAGTAATTTCTAACTAAGAGATTGCTTATATGCTGACTAATCTAACCATAGCGTTAGATATGATGGGGGGCGATTATGGCCCCCGTTCATCTATCCCCGCAGCCGTTCGTGCGGTAAATGCTAATGCCAACTTAAAACTCATTTTATGTGGCAACGAGCAAGTAATAGCTAAACAATTAGAATCACTCGATTCACTTTCTCATCCTAGATTAATTATTCGCCATTGTAACGACGTTGTTACCAATGCCTGCGAACCCGCTGTTGCTGTACGCTCAAAAAAAGATTCCTCCATGCGAGTTGCCCTTGATTTAGTTAAATCGGGTGAAGCGCAAGCCTGTGTTAGCTCTGGCAATACAGGGGCGCTATTTTTTATGGCGCATTACGTATTAAAAATGCTTCCAGGGGTGAAACGTCCCGCACTTATCTCTGCTGTACCTACTGAACGTAAAAACCCCGTTTACTTACTCGATTTAGGCGCCAACGTGCATTGTGATGCACAAATGTTGTATCAGTTTGGCATTATGGGCTCTGTGGTTGCAGGTCAAGCACTTGGCTGCGATAACCCTAAAGTGAGTTTATTGAATATTGGTGCTGAAGATATAAAAGGCCACGAAGAAATTAAGCAAGCCGCACAATTAATGCAACAAAGCGAGCTGATTAATTATATTGGTTACAGTGAAGGCGGCGATATTTTTTCTGGCAAGGCCGATGTTATTGTCTGTGAAGGTTTTGTTGGCAATGTTGCACTCAAAACCTGTGAAGGCATTGCTAAACTTATCATGAAAAAGTTTACCCGTGCCCTTGAAAAGCACGTCGTTTACAAGTGTATGGCGTTTATGTTGGCGCCAATCATAAAAAAACTCTATAAAAGAGTGAACCCCGACCAGTATAACGGCGCTTCTCTGGTAGGATTGCGCGGTATTGTTGTTAAAAGCCATGGAAATGCCTCAGCTAAAGCATTTCATGCCGCAATCGACGAAGCAGTGAAAGAAGTAGAACGTCAACTTCCAGATAAAATAGCTGCTATTTTCGAAAAAACACATTCTAAAGACACGGCGGTTGAATAACAGTTAACGTGCCGTGTTATACATTATTTATTTTGTTTAATTAAAAGAGCAAATTATGGCACAAAAAATTGCACTTCTTTTTCCAGGTCAAGGCTCGCAAACTGTGGGTATGTTACAAGAGCTACTAGCGAGTTCTGACATAGTAAAAGCTACATTTGCAGAAGCTTCAACCGCACTTGGTTACGACCTAGCAGACCTTGTACTTAACGGTCCAGAAGAAAAACTAAATCAAACACACCGTACTCAGCCTGCACTATTAACTGCAAGCGTGGCTATTTATCGTCATTGGTTAGCTGCAAACCCAGATGCAGACGTCGTTATGGCAGGTCACAGCTTGGGTGAGTATTCAGCTTTAGTATGTAGCGATGTGATCAGTTTAAGCGAAGCCGTAAAACTGGTTGAAAATCGCGGTTTTTACATGCAAGAAGCCGTACCTGCTGGTGTAGGTTCTATGGCCGCAATCATTGGTTTAGGCGACGATGAAATTAAAGCCGCTTGTGCAGCAGCGGCACAAGGTGAAGTGGTTTCTCCAGTAAACTATAACTCGCCAGGGCAAGTGGTTATTGCCGGTCATAAAGATGCAGTTGATAGAGCCTCTGTTGCTTGTAAAGAAGCCGGAGCAAAACGTGCATTGCCATTATCGGTAAGCGTACCGTCACATTGTGAACTAATGAAACCAGCTGCTGAGAAATTAGCCACCGATTTAGCTGCTTTAACATTTAATACACCTAAGTGTGATGTAATCAATAATGTTGATGTAAAAGCAGAAGGTTCAGCTGATGCAATTAAAGAGGCATTAGTACGCCAGCTATATAGCCCTGTACGCTGGACCGAAACGGTACAAGCACTGGTTGCACAAGGTGTAACGCAAAGTTATGAATTTGGTCCTGGTAAAGTACTAACCGGGCTTGCAAAACGTATTGATAAAGCGATGGTGTGTGGTTCAGTTAACGACCTTGCATCAATCGATTCAGCTAAATAAGAGTATATAAAATGAGTAATTTATTTTCTTTAGAGGGCAAAGTTGTCCTGATCACTGGCGCTAGCCGTGGTATTGGTAAGGCCATTGCAAACACATTAGTAGCACAAGGTGCAAAAGTAGCGGGCACAGCAACAAGCGAGTCGGGTGCAGCTAAAATTAGTGACTACTTAGGTAATAACGGTAAGGGCTATGCGTTAAACGTAACTGATTCTGCATCGATTGAGGCGACATTAGCGGCAATTAAAGCCGATTTAGGTGATATTGATGTATTAGTAAATAATGCAGGTATTACGCGCGATAACTTATTAATGCGCATGAAAGAAAATGAGTGGGACGATATTATCGATACCAACTTAAGTTCTATCTTCCGTTTATCTAAAGCCGTACTTCGCCCAATGATGAAGAAAAAGAACGGCCGTATCATCAATATCGGCTCAGTAGTGGGAACTATGGGTAATGCGGGTCAAGCCAACTATGCAGCCGCTAAAGCGGGTGTTATCGGCTTTTCTAAATCACTAGCGCGTGAGGTAGCCTCTCGTGGAATTACTGTAAATGTGGTTGCACCTGGTTTTATTCAAACGGACATGACCGATGATTTGACAGATGAGCAAAAAGCAGCAACGCTTGCAAACGTACCTGCGGGTCGTTTAGGTCAGCCAGATGAGATTGCAGCTGCAGTATGTTATTTAGCATCTGACGCCGCTGCGTATGTATCAGGTGAAACTTTGCATGTAAATGGTGCGATGTACATGGTTTAAGTTCGCAATGCGAATTAAATAAACTACAAATTGTATGCGGGTTTGCTAAAAAATATTGAATTTTTCGTAAACTTGCTTTAAACATACTTGAAATCGCTGTGAAAATAAGCGATAAAAGATAAAATAAACACTCAAGAGGTTTGACCAGCAAATTATTTATGGTCAAAAGATTGAATCAGAGAATTATCGGACGTAAACTACGCCGCAATCTGAAAATAACGCATTGGCGTTTTTAATAAAGGAAAGAAGAATGAGCGATATCCAAGAACGCGTAAAGAAAATTATCATCGAACAGCTAGGTGTTAAAGAAGAAGAAGTTAAAAACGAAGCTTCATTCGTTGATGACCTAGGTGCAGACTCTCTTGATACTGTTGAATTAGTAATGGCTCTTGAAGAAGAGTTCGATACTGAGATCCCAGATGAAGAAGCTGAAAAGATCACTACAGTACAATCTGCAATCGATTACGTTACAGCTCACGCTGAGTAATTAATCGCAAATTAAGGGCAGCATTCGCTGCCTTTAATCTTTATATCCAAACCACCTCAAAGTCCATGATTCAATTCCAAACCCTCACTCATCATCAGCAATTAAATTGTTATTGCTTAGCGTTGGTTAATGGTTTGAGACTCGCACTTTGAGGTAGCTTGGGTATGATCATCCCCAATACTAATAACATAACTAGCAACAGCGTTAACGCTTAAATAAACTGAGCTAAGTTAATTGGTATAATAATAATTCCTTATTGGAGGCAAACCGTGGCTAAACGTCGTGTCGTCGTAACTGGCTTAGGAATGTTGACGCCGCTAGGCAATGATGTTCAATCAACCTGGCAAGGCTTATTAGATGCTAAAAGTGGTATTCAAAATATTACCCACTTTGATACATCAAAATTTGGTACTCACTTCGCTGGTTTAATCAATGATTTTGATGCATCGGCTTACATGTCACCAAAAGATGCTAAAAAAATGGATTTATTTATCCAGTATGGCATTGCAGCGGGTGTTCAAGCTTTTCAAGATTCTGGCCTCGAAGTTACTGAACAAAACGCATCACGCATTGGTGTAGCGGTGGGTTCAGGCATTGGTGGCTTAACCCTTATTGAAGAAAACCACGTAAAATTATTAAACAGCGGCCCACGTAAGTTATCGCCGTTTTATGTACCGTCTACCATTATTAATATGATCTCGGGTCATTTATCGATAATGCATGGCCTCCGTGGTCCTAATATTTCAATTGTAACGGCATGTACTACAGGCCTGCACAACATTGGTCACGCCGCACGTATGATTGCCTACGGCGATGCTGATGCTATGGTTGCCGGTGGTGCAGAAAAAGCGTGTACGCCAATTGGAATGGGTGGCTTTAACGCCGCACGTGCGCTTTCAACGCGTAATGACGATCCACAAGCAGCGTCTCGCCCGTGGGATAAAGACCGTGATGGTTTCGTACTTTCTGATGGTGCCGGTGTGGTGGTTGTTGAAGAATACGAACACGCTAAAGCCCGTGGCGCTAAAATTTATGCAGAGCTTGTTGGTTTTGGCATGAGTGGTGATGCCTACCACATGACCTCACCACCAGAAGATGGCGCAGGTGCAGCTCTGGCAATGGAAAACGCATTAAACGATGCGCAAGTAAATGCTGAGCAAGTTGGCTACATTAACGCACACGGTACGTCTACTCATGCGGGTGACAAAGCTGAAACGTCAGCGGTTAAAACTATTTTTGGTGATTCAGCTAAAGATGTAATGGTAAGTTCATCAAAATCTATGATGGGTCACTTACTTGGAGCGGCAGGCTCTGTTGAGTCGATAGTGTCTATTTTGTCGTTGACCGAGCAAAAAGTGACGCCAACAATTAACTTAGATAATCCTGATGAAGGCTGTGATTTAGATTACGTACCGCATACAGCACGTGATGCTAAACTTGATTACGCTTTGTGTAACTCATTTGGGTTTGGTGGTACTAATGGCTCGTTACTGTTTAAAAAGGTATAATCTTTTTTAACAACGAACGACAATAAGAACCCAGTTGTTTAACTGGGTTTTTTTATGTGTAAAAAAATATGCAAACAATAATAGCAGCAAACGAAACCAGTAGCATAAGCACCCATGATAGGGGCTTAAATTATGGCGATGGCTTTTTTACCACCGCAATTATTACTGATGGGCAGGTTGAGCATTGGGCTTATCACAAAGCACGTTTGATTGAATGTGCGCAGCGTTTAGCTTTTCCGGCGCTTGAGTTTACTGCTCTTGAATCGCACATTACTCAGCAAGTAGCATCACAGGCGCAAGCGGTTGTTAAAATCGTGGTAACACGCGGCGAGGGCGGGCGAGGCTATGCGCCACCAAGCGAATGTAATTTAAATATTTTTGTGAGTGTTTTACCTTATCCAAAACATTACAACAGCTTAACAGATACGGGCATTAGTTTATCTATTAGCCCGATTAAGCTGGCCGTTCAACCTCATTTAGCTGGGCTTAAAACTTTAAATAGGCTTGAACAAGTACTGATCAAAAATGCCCTGCAAGCTCAGCATACCGATGATGCGTTAGTCCTTGATTGCAACAACAATGTAATTGAAACCTCAGCGGCTAATATTTTTGCAATAAAAAATAATAAGGTATTTAGCCCAAGGCTCGATGAATGCGGTATTAAAGGTGTTTTTCTACAATCTTTATGTGATAAATTAGCCGTTGAATTTAAAACTGTCAGCGTTGATGACCTTACCCAAGCAGACGCCGTATTTTTATGTAACAGCTTAATGAAAATTGTGCCCGTAAAAAGCCTAGACGAGCACTATTTTGATATTGTGCACAGCCAATCATTACTAAACGAGTTACTAGCCAAGGAGGCTTAGTGTTAAAAGTTATATTATCAGTATTACTACTGGCTTTTTTTAGCTCTGTGATTGGCTACCAGCAATTACAAGCAACCATTCAAACGCCACTAAAGGTAGCTACTAATACCCAATTTAAAGTTGAAAAAGGCACCGGTTTTAATAAGTTATGTCGCCAATGGCAACAGCAGCAGTGGCTAGAGGATTGCTGGCGGTTTCAAATATTAGCTAAACTCGACCCGACCTTGACTGACCTAAAAGCAGGTTTGTACGAGCTAAGCGCAGATAGCGTAATAAACAACATAAAAAAAATAAACCAGGGCGAGCAAATTAGTTTTAGTTTTACCATTATTGAAGGTCAAGCACTCAGAGATGTATTAAATACGGTAAAAATTGCTCCACATTTACAAAACGATTTAAAACTCGAACAGCTTGGCGAGCAAATAATCGGCAAGCAAACTCACCTTGAAGGGTGGTTGTTTCCCGATACTTATCATTATCATAGTAACGACAGCGCGAGTAGTTTATTAAAACGCGCTGCGCAAAAAATGCAGCAAACATTGGCAGATGCATGGCAGCAACGGGCAAGTGATTTACCTTACAATACCGCCTATGAAGCCCTGATAATGGCTTCTATTATCGAAAAAGAAACCGCGCTTGCCAGTGAGCGCCCGTTAATTGCTTCAGCGTTTATAAATCGCTTAAATACCAATATGCGCTTACAAACCGACCCTACCGTAATATATGGGCTAGGCGAAAGCTTTGATGGCGATATCAAACGTAAAGACCTAAGAAATTACACGCCGTATAATACCTATCGTATTAACGGATTACCGCCCACACCGATTGCCATGCCCTCCAAAGAAGCCATTTTAGCGGCGGTAAACCCGCCCAAAAGCGAGTATGTTTACTTTGTAGCCAAAGGTGATGGTAGCCATCAGTTTTCAACCACATTAAAACAACATAATGCGGCGGTTAACCAGTATATTTTAAATAAAAAGAATTAGTGTTTATGAAACCAAAATTTATAGTTATAGAAGGCCTAGAGGGCGCGGGTAAATCTACCGCCATTGCCCTGTGCCAAGACTTTTTAAACCATCACCATGTTGATTTTATCAATGTGCGCGAACCCGGTGGAACCCCACTGGCTGAATCGTTACGTACTTTAGTAAAAGCTGAGCACCAAGAAGAAATAGCTTTTGAAACTGAGCTGCTAATTATGTATGCCGCGCGTTCACAACTAATGCATAATGTGATCAACCCAGCGCTTGAACAAGGCCAGTGGGTATTGGCTGATCGTCACGATTTATCGTCACAGGCGTATCAAGGCGGCGGGCGAGGAATTAGTGCAAACACGTTAGCGTCGCTATCGTCTATGGTGTTAAAAGGTTTAAAACCCGATTTAACCATTTACCTAGATATTGACCCTGTTATTGGCCTTGAACGTGCAAAAGGCCGGGGTGAGCTAGATAGAATTGAGCAAGAAGCCATTGAGTTTTTCCAGCGCACCCGTATGCGTTACATTGAGCTTGCAAATGATGATGACAGCATAAAAACAGTTGATGCCAACCAAAGCATCGATAAAGTACATCGTGATATTACCAATGTACTACGCACATTTTTTTCAGGGTTAAAATAATATGGCATTGCCGTGGCTTAATGAGGTAGAGCAACGCTTAACTCAAAGCTATAAAGCGCAGCGTTTTCACCATGCGCAGCTGTTGTGTGGGCCCATTGGCGTTGGTAAGTTTGAACTAAGTGAGCAGCTCGCAAACAGTTTGTTATGCCAAAATACGCAAGCACAGTTAAGTAGCCCCACTAGCGTACTAAGCCCTTGTGGGCACTGTAAAAGTTGTTCATTAAACTTAGCGGGTACACACCCAGACAAGCGCATTACCCAAGTAGAAGGGCAAAGCATAGGTGTTGATGATATTCGCGGCATAAGCGATTTTATGCACCAGTCCGCGGCTCAAAATGGCAATAAAGTAGCGATTATTCAAAACTGCGAAAAAATGACCACCGCAGCGGCTAATGCGTTATTAAAAACCCTTGAAGAACCAAGTAATAGCCGGTTTTTAATTTTGACTACCAGCCAAGTGGCGCAGTTACCAGCGACTATTTTAAGCCGTTGTGCTAAAACCGAGGTTAAAGTAACTAATAATCAATTAGCTCAACAATGGCTTAGCTCTCTAGATGTGCCTAATTATCCGTGGTTGTCGTTATTTTATAGCCAACCACTACAAGTAAAGCAGTGGCAACAGCAAAATCAGCTAGAAAATATTGATACGCTTTATAAATTTGCAACTGAGTTTAAACAAAGCCATAATTTCAATGCGTTAGTCGATATAATAAATAAACAGCCTGAGCTTGTTCGTATTTTCACTTTATTTTTGAGTGAGCAGCTTAAACAACAGCTTTTAAATGGTATGAGTTTTGACTCTTACCAAGTAGCTCAGCAAGCGCTGAATGATTTTTTACAGAATAATATACAAATACTTGGGCTAAATTTACCGCTTGCGGTATCACGACTAGCGTACATATTACGTAACCAATAAAAAGGACTAGATATGCAAGAGCTATTAGTAGATATAGACGACCTTGACGAACTATATCGCTGTTACATGCCTTTTTTAAAAAAAGGTGGCTTATTTGTACGCACTAATATGCGTTATGAACCAGGATATTCACTTGCCTTACGCGTTACCTTGCCAGATGCGCTAGAAGATGACGTGGTTACCGGAAAGGTTACGTGGGTCACTCCACAAGGCGCTCAGAGCTCAAATCCACCGGGGATCGGCATTAGCTTTCTAGATGACAAAACCAATCTAAACGCGAAGATCGAAAAACTGCTGGGGACTATGTTAAACTCCGGCAATCCAACTTATACCATGTAGTAAAAACAGGCCTTATTTTGATTGTAGATTCTCATTGCCATTTAGACCGTCTTGATTTTGATAAACTCGATTTAAACCTAGACCAAGTACTTGATAACGCTCGCGCTAAAAAAGTAGAACATTTTTTATGTGTCAGCGTCACACTTGATCAGTTTCCCAATATGCTAGAGCAAATAAAACATTACAACGACGTGTCTGCGTCATGTGGCGTGCACCCGCTTGATCAAAAAGACGCACTCAACAAACAGCAATTAATTGATTTAGCCTCACACGACAAAGTAGTGGCGATTGGCGAAACTGGGCTCGATTATTACTACGCAAAAGACACGCATGCAGTGCAACAAGCGAGTTTTGTTGGCCATATTGAGGTAGCTAATGAATTACAAAAGCCACTTATTATTCATACCCGTGATGCCCGTGCCGATACCATTAATTTAATGCGTGAGCACAAAGCAGAAAATTGCGGTGGAGTATTGCACTGTTTCACTGAAGATTGGGATATGGCCAAAAAAGCCATTGATATGGGCTTTTATATTTCTATTTCAGGCATTGTGACTTTTAAAAATGCGGTAGAGCTTAAAGAAGTAGTAAAACAAATTCCACTCGATCGACTGCTTATTGAAACCGACTCGCCTTACTTAGCGCCAGTACCATATCGTGGTAAAACTAATCAGCCAGCGTATGTTGAAGACGTTGCATATTACATTAGTGAGCTCAAAGGCATTAGCTTTAACGAGTTGGCAAAAGCCACCACTGATAACTTTTACTCTTTATTTAAATTAGCAGCTAAAGGCTAACCTCATGACGACTCTCTCGGTGCAACACCCACTGTTACTTATGGGGCCCATGGTGCGCCGAGCAGAAAAAACCGCAGTGTGTATTCAGTTTGCTACTTCAAAGCCAGTAAATTGCCGTGTAGAGCTAATTAGCCACGAATGTTATAGCGAGCAAGACACCATAAGGTTAGGGGAGCATTTATTTTTACAGTATGTGGTAATTAAACCTATAAACAGCCAGCTCCCGCGCGATACCTTATTATCATACCAACTATTTTTTGATGACAGCCCTGTTGATTTATCTTCGTTTAGCTTTAACAATCAGCCATTACCTGAATTTGTGATCCCCAAAAAACTGACACAAATATTACATGGCTCTTGTCGCAATGCGCATCATCCTGCAAAAGACAGCTTAGTAAGTTCAAGCCATTGGCAAGCCGTTCAGCGAAGTAATGAACAGCAGGGGGCACAATTATTATTGCTTTCGGGCGATCAGGTATACGCCGACGATGTAGCAGGGCCTATGTTATTAGCAATACATCAGCTGATTAAACACTTAGGTATTTATAAAGAACAGCCACTTAATTTAGATTTACCCGCTGACATTGCAGAACAGTTGTATGGTCGCCATTACTTGCTGCCAACTACCTCATGGAAAAACCGCTCAAAACTAGGTATTGGCTATTGGTTAAAAAAGGACGAACCGCATTTTTCCAGTGTTAAAGCTTATAACCACCTAATTCATTTTGAAGAGTTTGTAGCGCTGTATTTACTCAATTTTAGTAGCCAAGCATGGCAATACATTGATCTAAATAACTTAAGTTACTCAGGTGGTAACGAAAAAAATCAAACGCTATTTAATGCAGAAAAAGCCGCATTAATTGACTATGCACAAGGTTTAGCAGAGGTAGAGCGATTGTTTGCCAATGTATCTACCTTAATGATGTTTGATGACCATGATGTAACCGATGATTGGAATCTAACCGCAGGCTGGGAGCAAGCTATTAATCAAAACCCCAGTAGCAAGCGTATTGTAAATAATGGCTTAGCGAGCTATTGGTTGTTTCAGGGTATGGGCAACGACGCACTACAAAAAACCGGATCGTTACTGAGCCCTTTTAACGACTGCTTAGCTGGCGACAAGCAATGGCAATTTAAAGCGTTTGATAAACACCTTAACGACTTTAGCCATTGGCATTATGAGTTAATGACCATTCCTAAAGTGGTGGTGCTCGATACCCGTACGCATCGTTGGCGTAACGAGCAAAACTTTAACGAACCTTCAGGTTTACTTGATTGGGAACGCCTCACAGAGCTTGAAGAAAGCCTATTAAGCCATGACCAAGTAATTATTGTATCGCCTGCTCCCGTGTTTGGGGTTAAATCGATAGAGGCAATTCAAGCGGTGTTTAATATGTGTGGGCAACCACTTATGGTTGATGTAGAAAACTGGATGGCGCACGAAGGCTCAGCCAAAAAGTTACTTAACACCTTTAGGCGTACCGACACCCCAAACGAAACGCTGATTTTATCCGGCGATGTACATTATTCATTTTGTTTTTCGGTGCAAAAACGTTTTGGTGATCACCCCAACAGAATTTGGCAACTGACTGCAAGTGGCATTAAAAATGAGTTTCCGCGAAAGCTAATAAATGTACTCGACAAGCTCGACTCTATTTTATACGGCCCCAAAAGCCCACTAAACTTTTTTACCAAACGCTGGCATATGGAAGTAGACAAACACCAAACTAAAGGCAAAGGGCAAAAGTATCTAGTAAGCGATTCAGCGATTAGTTTAGTCACGCTTGAAGCGGGTAATTTAGCAAGGTACCAGTTAATCCACGGCGACGGCCATACCACCGAATTTGATTTAGAAGAGCAGTGATTTAAATACAGGAATTAGGTTTTAGGTTGATATTATTGCCGACTTGTAGCTGCGACTTCATGTCGCGTTATTTTTTAATGTCGCGAGCGACGGGCGACGGGCGACGAGCTTAGGCCCGTAACCCGACCCCCGCAGCCCGTTAACTTCGTCGTTTTTTAATCCGTTTTGGTGCCGGTAACTTGTTGGTCAATATAGCCAAACATAACACCACTATAAACAGCATTGAGTTTGCGCCGGCTTGTAAAGAGTAATCAACTGACGAATGTAGCATCATGGCTACAATAGCTGTAGCGCAACCAAACGCCACCCCCTGATAAAGCGCTGTTTTACGCGTTCGCATAGTATTAATACACAACCACAAACTATAAAGCACCAGCAGTCCTAATAACGCTGTGGCAGGAATGCCTAGCTCAACTGCAAATTGCACATAATCGTTATGCGCATTGTCGTAATAACCAGAGTAGGGCTCAGATTGATACGCAGGAAACGCAGTATAAAAAGTACCGCCACCAGAGCCTAATAGCGGGTTATCTAAAATCAGCGGAATTGAGTCACGTACAACTTCATCACGTGTTTCCGATTGCAAACTAGTCTCGCTAATACGTTGTTTTACTTTTTCTACATCGAAAATGGCACCAATAATGATTAGGTCGATAATAAAAAAGCTCACAATCAGCAATTTAAATGCTTTAGGCTTTTGCTTATAAATAAATAGCGCCAGTAAGCTTACTATTATTAAAGCGATAAAAAAGGCCGAGTTACCCATACGGCTGCGAGTTAAAATAAGCGCCACAATAATAATAATTAACGAAATTCGTAAAATTATTTTAGAACTCAATAATATTTCGGCCCAAGCGCGTAGTGTTTGTTTTACAGTGGGCTGATAACCACTGTTAGAGCGTTTTAGTTCACTGATTAAAACACCAATGCCTAAACATAAACATAAAGCTAAGTAATTAGCTAAAAAGTTAGAATAGGTAAAAGTACCAATTGCACGATCTGTATGTTTGTAACCAAATAAAGGACTTACTATATCGGGCGATAAGTTTAAATAACTAGCATACAAAGCTTGAAATACCCCTGCACAAATTACAGCATAAATTAATTTTTTAATTCGCTCGACACTATTGCAGTAGTTAAATACGAGCCAGCTCAACATGAGTAAAAAGCTGGTTTTTAATAACATTTGTTTGGTTTGAAATGCATCAACGCTTACGCTAAATAGTTGTATACCACAAACTAAAACAACTGCACTTAGAGTAAAAAATAGTGGCCAAGAATAGCGGGGTGGAAACAGCGCTTGGTTGTTATTTAACACACTGTGGGTAAGGTGAGTAATAAAGGTAAAGCTAGTTAAAATGCCAATAGCTAAAATTGCCCAAGGTCGGTAGCTACCTAAAGGAAGAGGGAGTAAAAATAGGATCAAACAAATAAAAAAGAATATAAAACGATTCAAAATAAACTCAAACAAAGTAAAAACGCAGCCAGTAGGCTGCGTTTAAATATACTAAAAGTAGAAACTAGTTACCGACTTCAGATATACCGTTATCACCGCCTGTACCACCAGAACCTGGAGGTGTAGGTAATGTTGGTAAGCTTACTACTGGTGGAGCTGGCTGACCAGTACCCGGACCTGCAGCAGTTGCTTCAGAAGCGGTCGTAGCATCAACACCCGCAGTAATTGCTGCCAGTGTAATTGCATCAGAGTCTAAGCCTGCAGCTGTAAGTGCAGCTAAAAAGTCAGAAATTAAAGGGTTATCTGCACCAAAGTTAGCAACAACAGCGGCAACCATTGCATCAATATCTGCAGCGCCACATGCGCCATTAAGCAGCTTTTCGTCTAACTTAACTTCTTCTTTGTTTTTACAAATGCGTTTGATAGCTTCTACTAAATCTTCGCGTAATTGTTCAGGTGAAGTATCTGCTGTTACATTATTAAGAATATCAATTATGCTATTTATGCCCACTTCTTGAACCACTGCAGCATTATCCGTTTGTGCATAGGTTGGAAGAGCAGTAAGTGCTGTTGCGCTAGCGACTAAGCCAGCTAAAAGTAATTTTTTCATTTCTCGTCCCTTGGTTGAGTACTAATTGCAAAATTTTAGCGCATCGGTGCAAAAAGTAAACTCTTTATTTACGCCATTTTCATTAGATTTGATAATTTTTGATGGTGGCAGTATTAAATTACCTTGTACACCATCACATCCTAGGTCTTCAAGTATTTCTAAAGTCTCGTTTTTTTCAATTAAACAGGCTAAAACTTTAATCCCAAAACCATGACAAATATTGTTAACTGTTTGAATATAAAATTGGCTTTGTGGGTTAGTTACTAAGTCTTGAATGTAGCTACCATCTATTTTTACATATTCAATATCAAGACCTTGTAAATATCTAAACGATGTTAAGCTGGTACCAAAGTGCTCAATACATACATTAATACCCAACTCTTTAATTGCATCTATATGTAACGATGCAACATGCACATTATACAATAAGCTTATTTCATGCAGTTCAAACAGTAAGTTAGTTTTTATAACCGGCTTAGTATGCGAGTAAAGAGTAAGCCATTCTATAAAGTCAGTTGAATATAAAGATGCCTTACTAAGATTTAGTGCAAATACTTCATTTGGGTATTGCTCTTTAATATCAACAAAATTGCGTATAATTTTTTTATCGAGTTCTTCGGTTAAATTTAACTTTTCGGCCATGGCAAATAAGTGGCCGTTATTTACTTTTTCGCCATCATGGATAAAGTGAGAAAACACTTCAAAGTAACATTGAGAATTAACTTTATTAGCTTGTTTTACGGGCTGTACCGAAAAGCTCACTTCACCAGCATTGATAATCGACTTAATCAGCTTACGCCATTGGTTGACGCTAAATAGTGACTCTTTATCGTTATTATCAATTGTAGTGTCTTCGCCTATGGTACAACCGGTGTCAAGCAACGACAGTACTTCACCAACACTTACACCTTGTTCAACTGCAACTATAGCTAAATTTGCATAGCCATTTATGTGTAGGCTGTTTTCTTTTTTACTTAATGTATCACTTAACTCCAAACGAGCTTTATTTAAAAATAAAACGTCATAAGGGGCAAGTAACACAAACGTGCCGCCATTCAATCTAAATACCGTTGAATTTGGTAATTCTTCTGTGACATGTTTCAGTATTTTAGCTGCATCTAATACATGCTGGTCACCATCTTGGTAACTTACTATTTGGTTTATATTATTTAATGAGGGCAGGGTAAGCATCAACGCAGTAATTGGCGCATCGTCTGAAATGTTATTTACAACAGAATTAAAGTGGTTTTCAAACGACTTACGGTTACCTAGCCCCGTTAACGAATCTATATATACTTCTTCGGTCAGTGCTTGAGTTTGCTTGGTCAATGAATCAAACGTACTTTGTAAGTTTATAACCATGTTATTGATGGCTTGTGTAACAGTACGAAGCTCCCTTGCTACCGGTATTTCTTTATTTAAGGTAAAGCGTTTGCGGGTTACTAAAGTGGCTTGATCTTCTACTGCTTTTAATGGCTTAAATACCGCACGTAATATTAAAAATGCTATAGCGAGTGATGCAGCCAATAGTAAAAACGAGCTATATAAGCTGCGAAGAGTGTGTTGCCACAAGGTTAAATACGATTGCCCAGTATGGCTAGTTACATCGAGTGTACCTGCCATCATCCAGCCATTATTTATTTCAGAATGCATAGTTGGCGCACTTAGTTCAACAGCACTAATAAACCAACTAGGAACTGATTCAACGCGTTTTGGATTTTGTAATTCAAAAACGATGTTGTTTTGCACGTCAGTAAATTTAATTTGGCTATAATAACCAGAGTCAAAAATAGCGGTTGCCATCGTCTCGGCAATCATTAGGCTGTCGTCTTCTAAATAAGGAGATATAGAAAGCCCTAAACTAGTAGCGGTGTCTTGCGCATGACTGGCCATTTGCGTTTGTAAGTAATTACGGGTTGTATCCACGTCGGTAATAACGCGTACACAAAATGAAATAATCGAAATTAAAATGATCAAGCCATAAACTTGGGTCTTTAAACTCAATCCATATTTAAAGATTCGAGACATAACTACTAGTTCCTTTGTTGTTACCATTAGCGGGCGCAAGCTCACCTTGTTCAATTCGTTCTAGCATAGTGTTCCAAGCAGAAACCCCACGGCTATTCTTAACCTTATTACCTAACCCTTTCGATTTGGCTAACCACAAGCCTTGGCCGTTAAAACTATATATAGGCTTTAAATCGCCACGATTACTAGCAGGCACTAGTTTAGTATTAAAGTTGTCGAGCACCAACGGTATTTGGTCAGGTTGTTCAAAGTATATTAATACCATGTGCGGTTGATTAACGGTACGTTGGCGTACATACATAAAGCGTATTTTTTCTTCTGGGATACCCAAAGCGATTAAAGTAAAGTATTTAGCAATAACATAATCTTCGCAGTCACCCATGCCTACACCTAAGCTTTCTAGCGGGGTGGCCCAGTAGTCTTTTTTTTGCCAAAGATCGTCATCGGTTTTGTACTTTATATGCTTATTAAAAAAGTCATTAACTAAATGAATTTTTTGCCATTCGCTTTTATTGGCAGAGTCATCTATAAAACTCAGCCACGTTTTTATTCGTTGGTGGCCTGCATCGCCGTAAAACTGTTTGGCACGGGTAATTATATCGCTATTACGCAAATGTAAAAGCATGTCTTGTGCACAAGCAAAAAAAGACACTAATATAATTATGCAAATTCCTACGCGCACAAATCCCATCCCTTAAAAGTTAACAGCACTATTATATTCCCATTGAAAGTAAATTGATAGATTACAAAAAAGGCAAAAATAATTAGTTAACAAAAAATTAACCTAAAACAATCAAAAAGGCTGCTTTTTATATTGAGCGATTATATGTGTTGTGTATAATAGCCGCCCATATGGTTAGTAGTGCTTAAAACTCGCTATTCGCAGCGACATTTATAAACAGCTACGTTATAACCAAAAGTAACTATAAAAGGAATTGAAGTGAAAGTATTAAAAGCAGTCTTGCCTGTTGCAGGCTTGGGTACCCGTATGTTACCAGCTACCAAAGCAACACCAAAGGAAATGCTTCCGCTAGTCGATAAGCCCCTCATTCAATATGTTGTAAACGAAGCCGTAAAAGCCGGTATTAAAGAAATTGTGCTGGTTACCCATGCCTCTAAAAACGCTATAGAAAATCATTTTGATACTAGCTTTGAACTAGAGGCCACTCTAGAGGCCCGCGTAAAACGCAGCTTGCTAGAAGAAGTTCGTTCAATAATCCCAAGAGATGTAAGCATTATATCGGTTCGTCAATCGGCGCCGTTAGGGTTAGGCCATGCAATACTTGAAACCCGGCCTATCATTGGCAATAACCCTTTTGCTATTTTATTGCCCGATGTAATTATCGATCAATATAAGTCGAACCTAAAGGTTGATAATCTTGCGCAAATGATCGACCGATTTGAGCGCACCCAGCATAACCAAATCATGGTTGAGCCCGTCCCACATGAAGAAGTACACAACTATGGTGTGGTTGATTTAGCAGGTAAAAAAATCCAGCCTGGTGAAAATGCAGCCATTACCAACATGGTTGAAAAACCAAATAATGACGAAGCGCCAAGCAATTTAGCAATAACAGGGCGTTATGTTGTATCGCCTGCTATTTGGGACTTGCTCGAATATACCCCTCCCGGTGCTGGCGGCGAAATACAATTAACAGATGCATTACTACAGTTACGTCATCTTGAAACAATTGAAGCGTACCATTTAAAAGGTAAGTCGCATGACTGCGGCTCAAAACTAGGCTACATGCTCGCAAACGTAGAGTATGCAATGCAATCAAGCCTACTGGGTGAAGAATTTACCAAGCGCGTTAAGCAATTAATGGCAAATGCATAAAGTTTTGCAAAATCGGTTAGTAAAAAATTAAGGGAAATCATGGCTATTAAAGTATTAAGTATTTTTGGTACGCGACCTGAAGCAATAAAAATGGCGCCGCTAGTGAAAGGGCTAAATGAAGCAGAAGGTATTGATGCAAAAGTATGTGTTACTGCCCAGCATCGTGAAATGCTTGACCAAGTTTTAGACCTTTTTGAAATTGTACCAGAGTACGATTTGAACATTATGAAACCGGGTCAAAGCTTATATGATGTAACAACAAATATTTTGTTAGGTCTAAAGCCTATTCTTGAAGAGTTTAAACCAGATTTAGTGCTTGTTCATGGCGATACCAGCACTACTTTATCTGCAAGTTTAGCGGCGTTTTATCAGCAAATTCCAGTGGGGCACGTAGAAGCAGGTTTACGCACAGGCAACTTAAGTTCACCATGGCCAGAAGAGGGTAACCGCAAGCTTACTGGTGCTATTACAAAGCTGCATTTTGCACCAACGCAAACATCGCAGCAAAACTTACTCAATGAAGCGGTAAGTGCTGACGATATCGTAATTACTGGTAACACCGTTATTGACGCATTATTACAAGTGGTTGATAAAGTAAAAACCGACAGCGCTTTAATTTCAACTCTAAAAGCTAAATTTCCAGAACTCGATGAAACTAAAAAGCTTATTTTAGTTACAGGGCACCGCCGTGAGAGCTTTGGTGGCGGTTTTGAGCGAATTTGTGAGGCATTGGTAGAAATTGCAACTGCGCACCCAGATACACAAATTTTATACCCAATGCATTTAAATCCTAATGTACGCGAACCAGTAAATCGCATATTAAAAAATGTTGATAATGTGCATTTAATCGAGCCGCAAGACTACCTACCATTTGTGTACTTAATGAATCAAGCTCACATAATCGTAACCGACTCAGGTGGTGTTCAAGAAGAAGCGCCAAGCCTAGGTAAACCAGTACTTGTTATGCGTGACACCACAGAACGCCCAGAAGCGGTAGAAGCAGGTACAGTTAAACTAGTAGGCACAGATAAAGCTCGCATAGTGAATGAAGTTAATAACTTACTCACTAACGCTGAAGAATATCAGTCAATGAGCCGTGCACATAACCCTTATGGTGATGGTAAAGCGTGTGAACGTATTGTGGCTAAAATTAAGCAACATTTTAAAGATTAAAATAAAGTTTAAAACTTTTTCAAGGATTTAGTAATGACAATTAAAACAGTTTCAGTTGTTGGTTTAGGCTACATAGGTTTACCAACTGCGGCGGTTATTGCATCGCGCGGTATGAAAGTAATTGGTTTAGACGTAAGCGAAAAAGCAGTTAATACCATTAATGCCGGTGAAATACACATAGTAGAGCCTGATCTCGACATAATAGTTCGTGGCGTAGTATCTACTGGTAACTTAAGAGCGACTACAACGCCAGAAAAAGCCGATGCGTTTATGGTAGCTGTACCTACACCATTTATTCACAGCGAAAGTGGTAACCACAGTGCAGACTTAAGCTATATTGAATCGGCTGCAAAAATGATTGCCCCAGTGCTTGAAAAAGGTAACTTAGTTATTTTAGAAAGCACCTCACCTGTAGGTGCAACGGAGCAACTAGCCGCTTGGTTAAGTGAAGCGCGCCCTGATTTAACGTTCCCACAAGATAAAGGTGATGCCGCCGACATCAATGTTGCTCATTGCCCTGAACGTGTATTACCTGGCTATGTATTACAAGAGTTAGTGTCAAACGACCGTGTAATAGGTGGTATGAGCAAAGCATGTAGCGAAAAAGCCGTTAAGTTATACGAAACTTTCGTGCGCGGCGAGTGTATTATTACCAATGCTCGTACTGCTGAAATGGCTAAGTTAACCGAAAACTCATTTCGCGATGTAAACATTGCCTTTGCCAATGAATTGTCAATCATTTGTGACAAATTAAAAATTAATGTGTGGGAACTTATTAAGCTTGCTAATCGTCACCCGCGTGTAAATATTTTAAACCCAGGCCCAGGTGTTGGCGGCCACTGTATTGCGGTTGATCCTTGGTTTATTGTTGCAAGTTGCCCAGACGAAGCAAAAATAATTAAACAAGCACGCTTAACTAACGACGCAAAACCATTTTACGTAATTGAAAAAGTAGCAAAAGCTGCTGATGAATTTAAACGTCCAGTTATTGCGTGTTTAGGCCTTTCATTTAAAGCCGATATTGACGATCTTCGTGAGAGCCCGGCATTAAATATTGTTGAAGAATTAGCAGCAAAAAATATTGGTGAAATACTTGCTGTAGAGCCAAATATTTCAGAGCTACCGGCCAACCTAGCAGATAAAAATGTCAGCTTAGTGTCGTTAGAAAGCGCACTAGAGCAAGCAAATGTCGTTGTAGTATTAGTTGATCATAAACAATTTAAAGCTGCAGATAAAACAGAGTTTGCATCAAAAGTTGTTATTGATACTCGCGGTATTTTGTAAGGCTAACATTTATGACTCCTTTTGAGCTTATAAAATGTGATTTGTATCGGAGTACCGCAAGGTACTCCCATAAATTATTAATAAAAAACTTAATCAATAATAACCGTTCTTTTAAGTACACTTTTTGGTGGAGGCTAACTCAGTCTAATAACCTATTGATTAGGACATTAGCAAGGCTTATGCATTTAACCTTATCTATTAGGTATCAAATACAAATACCTAAAGAAGCAAAAATTGGTCCTGGGCTCAATTTAGGTCATGCTACTGGAATAGTTTTAAGTCCAACAGTTGAAATTGGAGCTAACTGCAATATTAGTCAATTTGTAAATATTGGAAGTAACCATGGGAAAGCTGCCTCTATTGCAGATAACGTGTATATAGGTCCTATGGTTTGCATAGTCGAAAATGTTGTCATAGGAAATAACGTCACTATTGGTGCTGGCTCTGTGGTTATTAAGGATATACCTGAAAATTCAACGGCTGTTGGTAACCCTTCTCAAGTAGTCAACCAAAATTATCCTGGCCGATACATTATGAATAAACATGATGAATAAAAAACATGTAGTCCTATTAATGCCACTTTCTACTTATGAGTGGGGTAGTATCAACTATGGCGGAGTGGATAGTGTATGCCAAATGTTTGCAGAATATTTGGTTAACCATGATGACGCTAACTTTAGGTTTACTATTATCGGGCTCGACCCGCAGAGTAAAACCCCTTTCACTGGTGATGTTATTCGTCTATCAGATAATGTTGATTTTGTTTGGCTGCCTGCATCAAGTAAGCAAATAGGCTTTAAAATCCCCGGCATTATTTGGCAAAATTGGCATGTTCGTAAGTTATTAAAAACTTTGAACCCTGATTTAGTGCACACCCACCTTTGGAGCTTTTTGATAGGAAGTGGTTTTAGAGGGAAATCGGTTGTTACAGTTCATAGCTATAAAAAAATAGCTCGGCGTAATGTGGGGTTGGTTAATAACTTTTTATATGAAAAAGCAATACCACGGTTAATAAAGAAACGAAATGATAATGTTGTTGTTGTTGGCAAACAGCTACAAAGTGCAATTGCTGCAGATGGGTTTAAATCTTTAGTAGTTCATAACCCAATAGATCAAGAATACTTTGAAGCTAATTACGTCAAACATCAACGAAAAGAAATAAAGCTTGTTACGTGTGCGTTGCTAACACCAAGAAAGAAGGTGGAAGATTCAATTTCTTTACTAGCTAAATTAATTAATGACGGCATTGATTCCTCATTAGCTATCATTGGGCCACATGCTGATAAAGGCTATACAGAGCAACTGATAAAACAGGTAGCTTCGTTAGAATTAGAAAACAAAGTAAAATTTATGGGTAAGTTAAATAAAACCCAAATTGTACAACAATATCTTAATGCTGATGTAGGTATTTTTACTTCTAGTGAAGAGACCTTTGGCTTAGTACCTCTAGAAATGTTAGCAGTTGGATTGCCTCTAATAACAACTGAGGTTGGAATACTTGAAGATGAGAAAACTTTTTTTGATAAAATGGGTGTTTTATACCTATCTGATACGATAACCCCTAACCGTATCAAAAATTTAATTGCCAATCATAATGTTAATGAGTCTAAAAGTGAACTTGAAGTAAAATTTAATATTGCATCTGTTTTCACGCAATATATTGATTTATATAAAAAGTGTAGTGAAAAAAATAATGATTAGCTCGTTACTTAAATATGCTCCAGTGCAAATTTTTGCTGCAATTAGTGTTTTTGCATTAATTAGTATTCATACCAAGTTATTAACTACAACCGAATACGGAATGTTGGCATTAATGCTATTAACGGTTGAAGTTGTAAGGGCGGTAGCTGCCCAGTGGATAAACTCTAGCATGCTGCGTTTACTTCCTAGTAAAAAAACAGAGGAACATAATAATTTTGCAGCGATTGCCAGCTCAATTATTTTTTGCTGCACATTGCCAGCTTTAGCATTAGTTAGCTTGGGGTTATATTTAACAGGTTTATTAACCTTATCTACGTTTTTAGCTACCTTTTTAGTTTTTTTAACTAAAGCCCTCTATCAGTTCTATCTTGAATTAGCCCGTATAATGGAGCGTTTAAACCAATATAGAGTTGCCGTACTTACTCAATCTATTATGGCTATAGTAATTACAGGCAGCTTGCTAGCTTATTCTCCTAATATCCTTTCTGCGTTATCAGCCCTTGCTTTGAGCTACATAGCTGCAGGTTTAGTTGTTTTTAAACCGCTTAAAATCAGTATTAATAAACTTAAAACTGCAGACGCTCAGGCTATTTTCTCTTATGGCTTACCGCTTATGGCCAGTGGCTTAGTTGCAGCAATATCAAGCCGGTTAGACCGCTACTTCATTGCCGACTCATTAGATTTAGCACAAACAGGTATTTATGCTGCTATATCAAATATTTTATTAGGAATTGGCGCACTTATTTTTATGGTAGTAGCCTTACCAAGTTATCCTGAATTAACAAAAAAAATAAACGATAAAGCCGCTTTGTACAAAGCCCATGGTGAATATTTAACTTTATTATGTTTAATTGCAATGCCCGCTTTAGTTGGGTTTTGTATTTTAGCCGAGCCTATAACGCACCTATTGCTTAGTGAAGAATATTTATCACAAGGTTCTACTATTATTTATATTTTATGTTCGGGGGTGTTTGTTTTAAATTTGAAGGGACATTATATAGACCATGGTTTACAGTTCTCTTTAAACACTAAATACCTGCCAAAAATTAGTGTTTTTTCATTAATTTTAAACCTGTCATTATTAGTTACTTTGATTCCTCCTTTTGGTTTGATAGGTGCAGCGAGTGCTTTTTTAATTGCTAATATTATCGCATTGGTTATGAGTCTATGGTTATCACTAAGAAAAGGGTATAAATACACTGTACCGTTGCAGGTATATAAAATTCTACTTTCAACTGTGTGTATGGCCATATTCCTACCAGAATTACGTGTTCATCATTTTGTGATAATTAATATGCCCATAGTAAATATTATTATTGATATCGTTATTGGTGTGAGCATTTTCTCATGTGTGCTTGCCTTACTGAATTATAAAAAATGTAAAGCATGGGTAATAAATAAATGAAAAGTGAAAGTATTTATAAAGTAATGATGTTCACTTTTTTGACAGCTTTTATTTTTGGCGGCTATTTGCTAGAAAACATAGGTATAAAGTACGTATCAGAAGGCGGAAATCCGTTAGTTAAAATACATATTTCAACGTATATATTAATGCTAACCTTTGCTATCTTTACGCTCAGAAAAGGAATTCAAACACCTATAATTAATCTTAAAGAGCTAAGTTCAGCATGGCTAATTAGCTTACTGAGTATAATTCTTGTGATATTTTATGGTTTATATACCTCGGGTATGTCAGGTATAGCTTATTTGGTCAATACCATGATCTCACCACTTTTAGCTGTTTATTTATTATGTCAGTTAAGCACACATCATAAAGGTAAACTATTAAGCTTACTTGCTTATCTTTTATTTTTTAATGCCATGATTGCTATACTGGAATTTACGATAGGCAAAACAATGGTTAGTGTTGAGTTTGCAAGCTTTAGCTTTTTTCGGTCAACTGCACTCTTGGGTTTCCCTCTCAATAATGCATTAATCACAGCTGCGTTAGCCCCTATACTAATGAGTTATACTCGAATTCCTTATTTAATCTATTTTACCGTTGTAACTTTAGCTTTATTTGCTTTTGGAGGGCGAGCTGCCACTGCTATATTCATTTTCGGAATGTTGTTTTTAATTATGCCAAAAATACCTAGATTTATAAAATCAGGGTTTCATACATCAAAAATGCGTTTTGCGATAATCCAAGCGCTCGCTTTTTTTGCGTTCATTTTTACAACATTAATAATTACTTTAACTCCAATTGGTGCTCGAATCCTCAGTAAGTTGCATATTGATAAGAGTGCTGAAGCACGTTTTAACGTATATGTTTTGTTAGATGAATTAACCCCTATTGAATGGGTATTTGGAGCATCGTCTGCATTTAAGCAAAATATTGATTTCTACATTGGAATAAATGTGATTGAAAATTATATCATTGGTTGGGTTGTTAATTTTGGACTTATTGGCACGTTTTTACTTGTTTTCACTTGCTATAGCATACCATCAAAATTGATGACAAGAAGTAATATAAAATTAAATGTTGCCTTAATTGTATTTATTTTAGTATCAGTGACCAACAATGCATTAACGACTAAAACGCCAGCTTTGTTATTTTTATTTAGCGTAATGTACCTTTCCAGAGCAATAGAAAGTAAGACCAAAATATAGCTCAGTATAAAATACAGGATGTCATTGTTAGCTAAAGTGGAAATATAAAGATAAGAGATATTTAAAGCAAAATTTTTTAGAAATTTATACAATTTAAAATGATGAGGTTAAATAATGCCCAATGCAATACTGTTATATAGAGTCTCCAGGTGGCTTTATTTAAGAAAAGTCCCTTTATTACCAAAGCTTATACAGTTAATGATTTTCCTGTTTTATAATTCTAAATTACCTGCTAGTGCGGATATCGGGAAAGGTTCTTTTCTTGTGGTTAAAGGTATTGGGGTAGTAATTATTGATAACGCCAGAATAGGAGAGCGTTGCAGGATTGGTATTGGTTGCAAAGTCGTTGGTAAGGGACCTTATAAGCGTGTTCCTAGTATTGGAGATGATGTTTTTCTTGGTCCAGGCTCTGTAATCGTAGGACCAGTAATAATTGGTAACAAAGTAATAGTCGCTCCAAATTCTGTAGTTACAAAAAGTGTACCTAATGGATGCATAGTTGGTGGAGTTCCTGCAAAAATTATCGGGAATATAGACGAATTGAATTATGACATATTAAAAAACGAGAGTTATTTAGATGATGTAGCTCCATATATGGTAAAAAAATAAAACAAGACTTTGTCAAGTAGACAGTCATGTTTAATCTTATGTAATTTAATTGTATTTTGCGATCTCTAGCAATTAAACCTGATATTTAAAGGAATAGTATTGATGTTTACGAGTAAGGTATACATAAAAAGCCCTATTTTCATTCAAAACATTTTATTAAGTAGTCGTGCATTTATACGTAAAAAACTTAGGGAAAATAATGATTGCGAAAAGCTTACTCAAAAGTTACAAGCTCATGAATTTAACAGTGAATTGCTGAAACAGTATAGTGATGGAATGCTCAGCGATGTAGTTACAAATGCAAATGAGGCTGTTGATTACTACATAGGGACTGGAACAGATATAGAAAAGTACCCATATATCGATAAATCTACAATTAATAGCCATAAATATGAGTTTGTGTCACCTCAAAAAAGAGGCGCTGTAATTAATGGCGCAACGAGTGGCACAACAGGTGCTCCACTAGTTATCCCGCAGAATATGCAATCAATAATTACTGAACAAGCTTTCGTTAGCAGAGGCTTAGCATGGGCTGGATTTAAAGAGGGTGATAAGCGAGCATGGCTCAGGGGCGATATTATTGTACCACTCGAACAAAAAAAAGCGCCATTTTGGCGTTACTCCTATTTTGAAAATATGATTATGCTTTCATCCTTTCATATGGCACCTGCTAACTTGCAGTCATACATAAATACAATGGTTAATTTTGGTGTGCAAGTTATTCAAGCCTACCCCTCTTCTATAACCACGTTAGCTAAATACTTAGAAGTGAGTAATCAATATTACCCAGGAGACTTAAAGTCGATTGTTACCTCATCAGAGTCTTTATCAAAAGAAGACAAACATCTAATTGAAACACGCTTTAAATGTACTGTTTTTGATTGGTATGGATTATTTGAGCGTGTAGCTGCTATTGCCAGTTGTGAGCATGGGCGATATCACATTTTAACAGACTACGCTCATGTAGAATTATTGCCTGCCGGAAAAACTGAATCAGGTCAGCAACGTGCTGAAATTGTAGGTACTAATTTTAATAATTCACTTTACCCATTAATACGTTATAAAACTGGTGATCATGTTGTATTGTCTGATGAGCCAAATTGCCCCTGTGGTCGTGTTTTTCCAATTGTTGATTCTATAGAGGGGAGAATTGGAGATTATCTCTTAGGTGAGGATCGGCAAAAAGTGTATATATTAAATCATATACCAAAAGGTGTTGAAGGGTTATTGGGTTCACAGTTTGTTCAGAAAAAAGATCTGAGCATTGATGTTTTGGTTGTAGTTGATGGGGCGTTATTTAATAAGACTCAAGAAGATAAATTAATTTCGAATACAAAAGAAAGATTAGGTGTGTCCATTAAAGTGAATGTAAAAAAAGTTGATGCAATTCCAAGGACTAAAAACGGTAAAGTAAAGCAGGCTATAAGAGAGTTTTAACGTGAAAAAATTAATAAATCTAACAATAGCCACAGATAAAAACGGACAAGGTGGTATTGCAACAGTTTTAAATGTTTACGAAAGCGAAGGTTTTTTTTATGACACAAATTCAGAGCTTTTAGTAAGCCATTCAACCAATACTAGGTTTGGCATGGCAGGCCAACTATTCAATTATTTACTTTGTATTATCAAGTTAGTTTCTAAATTAATAATATATGACGTTGGCGTAGTGCATATTCATATGGCTTCTAGAGGGAGTTATGCAAGAAAGTCATTGCTAATAAAGCTGATTAAATATTTTAATACAAAAATTATTTTGCATTTACATGGAGCTGAATTTAGAGAGTTTTATAATAATGAATGCTGTGAATCTAAAAAAGCACAAATAAGAACAACCTTTAACTCTGTAGATAAGGTTATTGTCTTATCTACTCAGTGGCTGGATTGGCTTGATACTATATTAGACGATCGTAAAAAAGGAGTTGTAGTTTATAATGCCGTTCCTAAATTAGAGATAGAAAAAGAGAAAACTAATAACTTTAATTTTGTATTTTTAGGGCGGTTGGGTGAACGTAAAGGTGTATCCGATTTAATAAATGCTTTCAATGGTGTTGTTAAAGAGTATCCATACGCTAGATTGTTGCTTGGTGGTGACGGCGAGATTAAAAAATATCAGAAAATGGTTAATGAGCTAGGTCTAGATGAATGCGTTGAGTTACTTGGTTGGGTTGCTGGCGATAAAAAAATTAATATTTTAAAGCAAGCTGATGCATACGTGTTACCAAGCTATAACGAAGGCTTCCCAATGGGAGTGTTAGAAGCAATGTCATGTAACATACCTGTTATTGCTTCTACTGCAGGTGGAATTCCAGATGCCATTACAAATAATATTGATGGCTTACTGATTAAACCTGGTGATGTTGGATCTCTAAAAATGGCAATGAATAGGTTAATTGAGTTTCCTGTAGAAACAGAAAAAATGAGAGATGTTGCAAAAGAAAAGTTTTTAAATAACTTTAGTCCTAGAGTAATCATTCCAAAGCTTAAATGTATTTATAAAGAGCTGGGAGCAATTTAGTAATGTTAGATAGCAACTATTGCAAAAAACTATTACTTAATAAGGCAAAAAAAGGGAATTATGCTGGGCAAGACCCATTTGATGGGCTCAATAGTAAGCTATTTGAATTAACTCCTCGATTTAAACAAGGCATTGTAGGGCTTGCTTGGATTCAGCTGCATAAACGTTTAGCTATTAACTTGCGACCATTATGTGCTGTGCCCAAAAAGCGTAACCCAAAGGGTATTGGTTTATTTATTTTAGGTTTATTGGAAGACTATAAAGCAACTAATGAGCAAACTTATTTAGATGAAGCGATAAAGCTAGCTGATTGGTTATTGACCCAGCAAAGTGATAAATCTATTTGGCAGCATAGCTGTTGGGGTTACCACTTTGACTGGAATGCTCGTGCTTTTTTTGTACCTAAAGGTAAGCCAAATGTAATTACTACTATTTATGTTGCTCAGGCTTTATATGCATTAAGTGAAATCACCAAAGACAAAAAATACTCAGATCCTGCAATTGATAGTGCACATTTTATTGTAAAAACATTATATAAAGAATGTGATGGTAGGCAGTTTTTTGGTTACATACCGGGTGAAACTGCATTTGTACATAATGCTAGCCTTTGGGGCGCTGCATGGGTTGCAAAAGTTGCCGTGCTGACTAACAACCAACATTACAAACAGCTTGCTTTAAATGCAGCAAGGCAGTCGGTAAGCGAACAGGGACTTGATGGCTCATGGGTATATGGTGCTCGCCATCATCATCAGTTTATTGATGGCTTTCATACCGGTTATAATCTAGAGGCACTTCGCTTACTGAGTGATGAATTACAAACTGATGAGTTTGAATCGGCAATTGCAAAAGGTCTTACTTATTATAAAACACATTTGTTTGAGCAAGATGGCACTGCAAAATATTACAATAATAATCGCTACCCACTCGATATGCACAGTGTTTCGCAAGCTGTTTTTACGTTATTAAAAGTAGGTAAAACGCCAGATGACTTTATACTGGCTGAAAAAGTAATTAACCGTGCTATTCAAACCTTATATATGCCTAAAAAGCAGCGTTTTATTTATCAAAAAAATAAGTATTTTACCAATAAGGTAGACTATGTCCGTTGGACACAAGCATGGGTATATTATTCGTTTGCTTATTTTAATAGACAAAAATTGAACAGCGCTAAAAATGCAGTTATTGAACAACTTTAAAAAACGGACTCAACAATGAAACGTATTGAATTTTTAAAAGCACCCATGGATATTGCCACTATGCAAGAGACGGTGTCTTTTATTGAAAGTAGAATTGAGCAAAAGCAGTTTTTACAGCATGTTGTGGTTAATGTAGCCAAAATAGTAAATATGCAAAAAGACCCTGTTTTAGCTGAGTCGGTTAAAGCGTGTGAGGTAATTAATATTGATGGTATGGGTGTAGTGTTCGGTGCGCGTTTTTTAGGGCACGATGTGCCAGAGCGTGTAGCGGGAGTTGACTTATTTCATGAATTATTAGCTATGAGTGCCAAGCGAGACTTTCCTGTGTTTTTATTGGGTGCCACCGAAGAAGTAGTGAGCAAAACAGCCGAAGTCGTTAAAGCACAAAACCCAAATTTAAACATAGCAGGTTATAACGATGGCTACTTTTGGGATGATGAAGAAGCCGTGGTCACTAAAATACGTGAATCGGGCGCTAAGTTATTATTTGTTGCGATTACCTCGCCTAAAAAAGAAAACTTCATTAATAAATGGCAAGACAAGCTTGGTGTTGACTTTGTAATGGGGGTTGGTGGTACGTTCGATGTTGTAGCAGGTAAAGTAAAGCGAGCACCACAGTGGATGCAAAAGGCCGGTTTAGAGTGGCTATATAGGGTAATTCAAGAGCCAGGCAGAATGTGGAAGCGCTACTTAGTTACAAATTCAAAGTTTGCGTATCTTTTGATAAAAGATAAGTTTTTTTAATTATGACGCGTATAAATTATATTGATAACATGAAGGCAATAGGAATTATACTAGTTGTACTTGGTCATGCAGCTTGGTTGAATGAAGATGTATATACTTTAATATATTCATTTCATATGCCGCTTTTTTTCTTTTTATCTGGTTTTTTAGCATCATCCAAGCGAGAAGTAAAACAGTCATTGATTAAACTATTCCAGCGTTTAATATTACCATTTACTTTCTTTTTTCTTATTTCCTATCTATTTTGGCTACCACTGAACATTCTTGGTGATGGCCAAGCCAGTAAAATGCAGTGGTTTGATCCTCTTAGTCGTTTAGTTACATCCAAGGCTGATAGTTTTCACATTAATGGGGTTCTTTGGTTTTTCCCTTGTTTAATCATTATTTCATTAGCTCAGGTTATATTTTTTTCTGCATTGAAGCCAATATATAGTTTCGTGATCATTTCAGGAATGCTTTTATTAATGCTATTAAGCAACGAGCTAATTTCGGAAAGGTGGTTTTGGTCTATAGATTCTGCTGTTATTGGTATGT
Organism: Pseudoalteromonas sp. P1-16-1b; assembly: GCF_001401785.1. Lineage (GTDB taxonomy): Bacteria > Pseudomonadota > Gammaproteobacteria > Enterobacterales > Alteromonadaceae > Pseudoalteromonas > Pseudoalteromonas undina. The sequence goes on from NZ_LKGQ01000003.1 coordinate 77,475, forward strand.
TTTTTTATCAACTAGGTGTTCTAGTTAAAAGAGTTAACCTTTTAAGTTATGCAGTATTTAACAATGAGTTTAAAACTTATTTGATTTTGTTATTTACCATTCCAATTTTTTATTATTTAGCGCTATTAAATGGCCGTGTAGATATAAGAGAGTTAAAGTTTGGTGCTTTCCCTCTTTTGTTCCCCCTAATTGCTTGTTTAGGAATATTTATATTATTTTTGATTAGTAAAAAACTCAAACCTAGGCCAATCTTCCAATGGCTGGCAATTTCTTCAATAGTGATATTTCCGCTTCATTTAATTGTTTTTAGGTTTTTACATAAAATCGAAGTTAAGATTATTCCTAATATTTGGTATTTGTTTGATTTGCTTCCTTATCTAAATACTTGTATAGCTATTTGTTGCTTGGTTTTTGTTTTTAGGTTCTTAAAATCTAAGACACCGAGACTTATTGGTTTATAAACTTTAGTCAATCGGGAATTTTGACAACAGTTGTTTTATTCCCATATCTTCACTTATAAAATAGTAAAATCATTTTTCTGGTTGAATCTCCTCACTTTTACTTTCTTGGTTAACATTTATTTTACATTCACTGGTTATTAAATCCTAATCCTTGTTTGTTTATGTAATTTCATACTTTGTAAGTCATTGATTTTAATTTCCAGTCCCTTATTGAGGTTCAAAAGTTGGTACTTTTGTAGTGTTTTTTGTTCCTTTTAATTTTATTTGTGTATATAATGTTCACCAAGCGCTTGATGAATTAACTTTCATTAAACAAATGACTCAAACTTGGTGCCTATAATGCACTTTTCATTTTCGAGGGAAAAAATGACTAACTCATTACTTAAATTTAAAAAGATAAGTGCAGTGATCGCACTTTCTTTAGCCAGCTCTACAACACTGGCTGCAGACTTAGGCGTAGCCAATAATTTTTCAGCATTTGTTTTTGACGATTTTAAATCGCACTTTGGCCGCGCTGATGGTGCAATTGCCGCCGGTGAAATTGATCTTCAAGGTTATAGCGTAGGTTATACTCGCCCTTACAATCGCGATGAATACTATTTAATTAGTGAATCAAGCATAAAATTTAAATACGGCCGCCAATATGTAGGTAGTATGATTGCTGGTGGCGGTACTGACATTCATTGGGGTGTACGCTGGGGTATGGAGTGGGGTTCTAAAATCCTTTCTAACCAAGATGAATCGGCCATGCCTTTTAACTTTGATGAACAAGAAGAGTATTACAAAAGTTTAAGCGCCGAGTTAAACCAGTTAAACCAAACAGGTACAGTTTACCGCAAATGGGGTGGTTTATACCTACAAGGTGACGGAAGGTCTGATAGACAAGTGTTTAATATTGATGGCCGTGATTTTGCCCGTGCTCATACCTTTAAAGTATGGGGTATACCAAGCGATGCAACTGTAATTTTTAATATCACAGGTGGTGCTGATTTACATGTGCGCGGAAAAGGTTTTTGGCATTTACGCCGCCACGCAAGTAAAACCGTATTTAACTTCCCTGATACGCAAAACCTTAATATTAAAGGTAACCGTTGGGAGGGTGTAATTCTTGCCCCTTACGCTGATATTAAAGGCGCTTACGGTACGGCTAAAATGCCAATTATTGGCCAAAGTTTTAAAGGCTCTATGGCATTGCTAGGTGGTGAATTCAATGGTGATTTACCATCAGTTGCTGAGCCTATCGCTCCATTTGCAATGCAGCAAAAATGGCAGTGGAACTCAAGTGAGTTTATGCCTGAGCATGTTCAAGTAATTACTACCCCGATTGTTGCTCAACTTAACGATGATAACGGCGATGGCATTATTGATAACAACGATGTGGCTGATGTAGTCGTTGTTGCATATGACAAAAGTACAAATGCACCTGGAGTAGTGCGTGCACTAAGCGGTATCGATGGCTCAGAGATTTGGACTTACGAGAATGGTGCTGTTTTTAGCGATTCACGTAATTCAATTGCTGCTGCAGATTTAGATGGTGACGGTGTTGTTGAAATTGTTTTAAACGACTATACATCACCAGTGGTTCAAGTTGTTAACAACTTAGGGCAAGTGAAAAAAGAGCTTACAAAATCGGGCAAACCTTTAGGCGCTGTTACATTAAGCGATATTAATAACGATGGCGTAGTAGAAATTGTAACAGGCAATAATGTATTCAGTTACGAAACTGGCTTGCTCTACACTACTAATTGGTCTGCTGCTTCAACAACTTTTGATGCTGATAACAACGGCACTCAAGAAGTACTCGCGGGTGGTGGCTTGTATGATTCTTATGGTGCACAATTATGGCAATATGGTGAACCAGGAGCTATGTGGTTTAGCTCAATAGTTAATTTAGATAACGATTTTTCACCTGAAATTGTAATTAGTAATCCAAGTAACAAGCTTGAAGATAGTGTATTTGCTGTACTTGAGCATAATGGAAATGTTAAGTGGCAAGTAACTAATCCTGATAACTTAGGCGGTGGTGTACAAGCGGTATCTACATTCTTAGGAACAAAAGATTTAGGTATTGTTTACGCAGGTTACACAGCAGTTGATATGTATAACGCAAGCGGTGATTTAGTATGGACTGTTGCCAATGATGATGAATGGAGTGGTAAAATTGGCGTGAGTGCTTATGACTTTAATGGTGATGGTATTGATGAAGTAATTGTACAAGATCACTACAAAGTAAGAGTGTTAAATGGTGTTAATGGTGAAGTATTATCGACAGTTGCTAACTCATCAGGAACGCTTTGGGAATACCCAATTGTGGTTGACCTAGAGGGCGACGATAATGCAGAGCTTGTTGTTGTATCAAATAATACTGATTCTAGATATAGCATTAACAATGGTGTCACTGTGTATGGTGCTGCTGATAACAGCAAACCTTGGAAAAATGCAACTCGCATTTGGAACCAGCACTCGTACCACCAAACTAACATTAGCCAAGATGGTAAGGTACCAACATATGAACTACCAAGTTGGTTAAATAACAATACTTATCGCTCTAGTACGCTTAAATAAAAAGTACTTTTAGCAAATAAAAAGCCAATTAAGTTTTAATTGGCTTTTTATTATTAAATAGTTGTTTAAAATAATTGGCAATTAATAATCATGTTGCATTTGAGGCTTTTTTGTCGAACTTAAAGCAAGACCCAGCTATTAGAAGTTTACTCGAGCGAATGCCTAAGAACATTCAAACTACGTTTACTGATGAACAATTAGCGCATTTAAAAATAGCCATAGGTGCTAGGCAGTGGGGTAATCATGCTGTTGATTGCAGAGGCGTAGTTAAGTTTTTTAAATACCGTTATTACTATGTTTTTTTAGCGGGGCGAAACAGGCGCGAATTAAGCATAAAAGAGCAAAAAATAGCAAGGTTTACTCAAGCAATAATTTTAAGTTTGGTAGTCACGTTTACTATTTTATTTACCTTGCTGGTTTTATATTTGATTAAGTCAGCATTGGGAATTGATATTTTTGATGGATATTCGTTTGGGGTTTGGAGTTGGTTTAAGGGGTTATTTAATTAAACTTAAATAAAATGTGAGTATTCTTTTTGATACTTAATAACAAGCAAGAGTTTACTAAAAGATTTAAACATGAATTTTAGTACTTTTGTCGGAATCAGTAATTGAACAAAATTGGCTAATACTATATTATCCCCGTGGATTTTGTGAGGTGCTACTCACACTGAATTAGCTATAAGGAATTAAGCAAAATGACATCTCCAAGGACTTTTAAACCTTCAGGTTCCTCTGATGCCAATTTTTACCGATTATTTGATATATTTGCGTTATTTTTAGCTTTTCAGTGCGCAGCCTTACTCTACAGTTTTAAACTCACTCCTATTTATGCTGCCTCTGCATTAACTGTTGCCCTAAGCTATTTATACAGTGCTGAGCTGTTTTCTACCTATCGCTCTTGGCGTGCAGGAAAATTTAGAACAATGGTAATGTGTGCATGGGGTAGTGTGCTTATTGCTTTTGCGTTTTTATTAGTTGTGTCTTTTGTATTTAAGTTTACCGAGTCACTTTCTCGTGTTGGTGTGGTTATTTGGTTTTTACTAAGTGTGGCTTATTTGTACATTTGGCGCTTAGGGGTTTATTGGTATAAACGTAGCCGCCGTAAATTAGGGCTATCGCAACGCAATGTGGCCATTATTGGTGCTACTGAGTCTGCTGCTTATTTACATGCTGAAATAGTTAAACACGATGAGCTTGGGTTTAACTTTAAAGGTTTTTACGACGACAGAAGCCCTGAGCGTTTATTTGAACAACTTGAACAGCAGGGTGTTGAGGGCGGTATACAAAGTGCGGTAGATGCTGCTCGCAATGGCGAAATAGACATACTTTATATTGCGCTGCCTATGAAAGCGCAAAAACGTATAGCCGACATTTTATTGCAGTTGGGCGATACCACAGTAGATGTGCACATAGTGCCAGACTTTTTACTCTCAAATTTAATACATGCTCGCATTGAGCATGTTGGTGATGTAGATACATTAAGTGTGTTTGAAGCACCTTGTATTGGCACTCACGAATTTATAAAGCGGACAGAAGATATAGTTGTTTCGGCTATTATTGTTACCTTAATCACCCCATTATTATTGATTATTGCTGCCGCAATAAAGTTGACATCTAAAGGGCCTATTATTTTTAAGCAAGATCGCTATGGCTTAGATGGGCAAAAAATAAAAGTGTGGAAGTTCCGCTCGATGACGGTGACTGAAAACAGTGACGTGGTGACTCAGGCAACTAAAAATGATGCCAGAATTACTCCGTTAGGTGGCTTTTTACGCCGAACTAGCCTAGACGAACTGCCGCAGTTTATAAATGTTTTAAAAGGTGACATGTCTATTGTTGGTCCAAGGCCCCATGCGGTTGCCCATAATGAAGAGTACCGAAAAAAAGTAGAATTTTACATGTTTAGGCATAAAACCAAACCGGGTATTACCGGTTGGGCACAAATAAACGGCTGGCGCGGCGAAACCGATACACTTGATAAAATGGCCAAGCGAGTTGAATACGACTTACATTACATTAAACATTGGTCTTTATGGTTTGATGTAAAAATAATTTTTATGACAATTTTTAAGGGATTTAAAAGTGAAAATGCGTACTAATACAATTACCACTTTACTCGTTGCGTTAGGCTTATCAGCACCTGCATTAGCAGTAGAATTACAACCAGGCAGTGTAATGACTAAAGACGGCGCTGAGATTACACCTACGCTACAACTAGGTGTGAGCAGCAACGACAACTTTTTTATGACGCCGTCTGCCACTCAGTCACGTTTAATATGGAATATAGCGCCGAGTTTAAATGCATTGATTGAAGACGGCCCAGACAGTTATAAATTTGATATTGCATCAAGCACGTCGTTTCATAATAAAGACACTACCGATAACTTTACCCAAGTTAATGTGGGTGCCGGCGTACATAAAGAGTTTACTAGCCAACACCGATTAGATGTTACTGGCGATGCCGACTGGTTGTACGAGCAACGTGGTGGCGGATTAACTGAAGGTCAGGGCAGCGCACTAGATGAGCTTGTAAATTATCAGCAACAAAACCTAACTGCCCGTTATGAATATGGCGCAGAAAGTTCTAAAGCTCAGGTTGCTTTAACGGCAGGTTATTATAACAAAAATTACCAAAATTTTACGGCCATATCGCAGTACCGTGATTACGATAAACCGATGTTGGGTATTACAGGTTATTATAACACCCAAGCAGGTACGCGTGCCTTTTTAGAAATAAAGCAAGAAAACTACCAATACGATGTAATTGATTCAAACGGTATTACCCGCGATTCAGACGACGTAAAAGTATTATTAGGTATGGAGTGGGAAGCTACAGCCGTTACTACTGGCTCGTTTAAAGTGGGTTACCAAAATAAAGATTTTGAATCAAACTTGCGCGATAACTTTAGTGGTTTAAGTTGGGAAGCTGCTGCAGTTTGGAAACCTCTTACTTATTCATCACTACAGTTGGTTACTAGCCGTGCCGCTAAAGACCCATTACTAGAAGGCGACTACATTCGCGAAAGTGTTTATGGTGCAACTTGGCAGCATGATTGGAGCGAGTATTTAAGCTCTGTAGTAAGTGCTAATTATGTTGACCAACAATATTCAGGTAACTTAAACCGTAAAGATAAAGTTAAAAATGCGCGCCTTGGTTTAAATTACTTAGCCAGTAACTTTGGTATGGTAACCGGTTATGTTGATTTTATTGACCGCAATTCTACCCAAACTAATATTGAATTTGACCGCGTAATTGTTGGCCTTAACTTTACATTTGCATTAAAGGGAAATGAATGAAGGTTAAAATTTTAACGGGCTTAATTTTATTGCTGAGCTTTGGTAGTTTTGCGAACGATTCGCAAAACTACATTTTAGGTGCGGGTGACAAAATAGAAATTAAAGTATTTGGCCAACCAGACTTAGATGTAACCTCACTGCTTGGTAATAGCGGTGAGATTAACTACCCATTTTTAGGTAAGGTTAAACTTGTGGGTTTAAGTGTTTCGCAAGTTGAGCAAACAATAAGCGAAGGCCTGCAGCCGGACTATTTAGTTAACCCTAATGTGTATGCGCAAGTTATAGAGTATCGACCTTTTTATATTCATGGTGAAGTTAAAGAGCCAGGCGCTTACCCTTATCAACCTGCTATGACGGTAAATCAAGCAATAGCATTGGCCGGTGGATTAACTGAACGCGCCTCGGTTGATAAAATATTTATTTTTAAAGAGCAAACCAAACAGCAGCAACAAAAAGGTAGTTTAAACAGCCAAATTGCAGCGGGTGACACCATAAAAATAGAACAGCGCTTGTTTTAAGCAGTTTAAGGCAGTAATAATAAAATGAATACACTATCTGAAAAGCCTAGCAACAACGAGGAAGTTATTGATTTAGGTGCTTATCTTAATGTTATTAAGCAAAGTAAATGGAAGATTTTAGGTTTTGCTATTGTAGTTACATTACTAACTATAATGGTTGCGTTAACTTTAGTGCCTAAATATGTAGCTACAGCCACTTTATTAATTGAGTCGGAGCAAACCAAGGCGGTGAGTTTTGACGAAATATACGGCTTAGATTCTACTAAAAAAGAATATTACTTAACTCAATTTGAAGTGATTAAGTCAAACAGTATTGCTCGTGAGGTTATTACTAAACTCAACTTAAAAGAGCATACCGACTTTATTGCTAAACCTTCACTTACAGGTGAGTTAAAAGGCATGGTTAAGCAGCTGTTACCTTTTTTAAATAAAAAAGAAAGCTCAGCTCTTAGCGAAGAAGAGCAAGCAGAGCGAGAAATGTTAGGTTTGCTTGCTGCATTCAAATCGCGTTTGAGTGTCTCTCCTATAATGAAAACGCAATTAGTGCGTGTAAGTTTTGAGTCAAGTGACCCTAAGTTAGCTGCTTTGGTGGCAAATACGGTGGGTGAAGTTTACATTGAAAGCCAAATGCGCGCTAAAATGGGTATTACCCAGCAGGCATCGAGCTGGTTAAATACGCGTTTATCTGAATTGCGTATACAACTAGATAGCTCTGAAGTGCGATTGCAAGCTTACCGAGAAGAACAAAAGCTGGTTGATATAGAGGGTATAGCAGGACTTGTTACCCAAGAGCTAGAGCAAACCTCAAAACAGCTAGTAGATGCTCGTGCGACTAAAAATAACCTTGAAAGCATAAACCGTGTTATTAACGAATATGGTAACGACAACATAGAATTACTTGGCAGTATGCCTGAAATTACCTCACACCGTGTTGTACAAGATGTTAAACGCGAAGTTGTATTGGTTGAGCGTAAGGTGAGTGAGCTTAGTGAGGTTTACGGCCCTAAACATCCTAAAATGATTTCAGCTAAATCTGAACTTGCCACCGTTAAAACAAACCTTAATAAGCAAATTAAAGGGTTAATTACCGGTATTGAAAAAGAGCTTAATAGAACAACGCGAACTGTAAATGCGCTTGAGCGCGACTTGGCTAAAATTCGTGCTGAATATCAAGATATTACCCGTAAAGAAACCCAATATAACCAGCTTAAGCGTGAAGTTGAAACAAACCGTAATATTTTTAATACCTTTTTATCTCGCTCTAAAGAAACCGAAGTAACCAGTGACTTTAGCTCTGCTGCAGCGCGCTTTACAGACCGTGCTTATGCTCCAAGAAACCCTAGTAAACCTAACAAAAAGTTAATTGTTATTTTAGCTTTTGTGGCTAGTTTAGGTTTTGCGGTAGTAATGACCTTTGTTTTTGATGCCTTAAACGACACAGTTAAAAATAAAAATGATGTAGAAAATAAACTCGCACAGCGCATGTTAGGTTTATTGCCGCATGTTGCAGTTCCTAAAAAGAGCTATTTTCCGATTCATGCTTATTTAGAAGATACTTATCGCCGCTTTGCTGAGTCGGTTCGTACATTCCGCACTAGTTTACTGTTAACTCATCTTGACCGAGCGCATCAGGTTATTGCGGTTACCTCTACCTCCCCAGGGGAAGGTAAAACCACCACCTCTGCAAACTTAGCGATGTCGTTGGCACAAATGGGCAAGGTATTACTGATTGATGCCGATTTACGTAAACCAACGTTAGCTAAACGTTTTGATATACCGGTATTTCACCCAGGTTTAAGTAATTTAATGATTGGTACTGAGCAATTAGCTGAGTGTGTTCATGTTGACACGCAATCGGGTGTAACAATTATGCCAAGTGGGCAAATACCATCTAATCCACTTGAGTTGTTGTCAAGCCCACGCTTTGCACAATTGCTCAGTGAGTTAAAAGCGCAGTACGATCATATTATTGTTGATACACCGCCTACACAAGCAGTAAGTGATGCATTGGTAATTGCACAAAGTGTTGATTCAGTTGTTTATGTTGTTAAGTCAGACATTACCCGTATTAAACCAATTACAGCGGGCCTTGAGCGTTTATTTGAAGTAAAAGCTCACGTTGCTGGTGTGGTACTAAACAAGGTAGATATGAGTAAATCTAAAGATGAGCATAGCCATGGTTACTATGATTATTACGATTACTCACAGCAACCTGAAAAGCCACAAGTGTAATTAAGTAATTTATGATTGATATTCATACGCATATTTTGCCGGGTATTGATGATGGCGCTAAAGATTTAACAGAATCTTTGGCGCTTTTGAAATTGGCCGAAAACGATGGCATTACTCATATGGTGGCAACGCCACATATACATGTGGGCCGCTTTAATAATGCGGCCGCTCAAATACAAAACGATTTAGAGAGTTTAAAGCGAGAGGCACATAAAGAAGGTATTAATGTAAAATTAGCTGCCGCTGCTGAAGTACGTTTAGACATAGAGCTTATGGCAATGGTGATGGCTAATAAACTGCCTTTTATTGGTAAAATAGCAGACAAAAACGTGTTGCTATTAGAGTTACCGCATTCACACATGCCTCAAGGTTACGATAAGTTTATTCAGTGGCTCGCTAAACAAAATATGCGCGTTATTATTCCGCATCCTGAGCGTAATCGCGATATTCAGTCAAATCTTTATTATATTCAACACTTAAACCAATTAGGTTGCGACTTTCAATTAACAGCATCGAGTATTGAAGGGGAGTGGGGCGAAAGCGCACAAACTATAGCGTTACAAATGCTACAAGATGGTTTAGTGAACTATGTTGCCTCTGACGCTCATTCAGTAAAGCGCCGACCGCCTATTTTAAGCCACGCTAGAAAAACAGTAGCGCAGTTATTAGGTGAGGAGCGGGCTACAGCGCTTTTTGTAACTAACCCGCTGCAACTAACCGAGTGTTTATTTAATGACTAAATTAAATATGTTTAAAGTAGTGCCTGCTGTTATTTTAGCCTTGATAGTACTTGTTATCGCTTATACCAGCATGCAAAGTATGCGAGCAAATGCGTGGTACTTTAATGCACTTAATATTGTGCAAGAGTCGGATGGTGCTTTGTCTGGCTCATCGCTTCAAGCGGCAGAAAATGCGATTACATTGGCTACGAATATGGATCCTGAGCATCCTCATTATTGGCATTTTTTAGCCCATATAAAAATGCTAGGTTTAGCCGGTATTGATACAACATCAAGTGAGCAATCAGATAAAGTAAAGCAAACATACCAACAAGCTGAGCAAGCGTTGTTAAAGTCGGTTGAGTTAAGGCAAACCTGGGCACTAACCTGGATAAGCTTGGCGCAAGTTGTCAGCTATCAAGAGGGGCCTACCGAGCGGGTATATAATTATATTCAGCAAGCTAAAAAAGTTGGCCCATATAAGTTAGATGTTCACTTAGGTATTATTCAAATTGCGTTAATGCACTGGAATAAGCTACCCCCCACCTACAAAGCCCTTTATGTGAATGAGCTAAAGTTAGCCTCTAAATACGGCTATAAGTTTAATAACATTTTTAGTATGGCGAAAGAAATGAACCGACTACCTATAGTGTGTTTATCGCTTCAATTTGGTTCTCATTATGAGGCTATTAGAAACAGTTGGATGTTTAATAAATACTGTGGTTAAAACACGAGCCAGGGCGGCGAGCAACGGGTTTCGGGTAATAGGCCTTGAACCTCGCACCTAGTTAATTCTGAACTTTAACCTTTTTTTAACCACATAGAATACCGAGGCGCTTCGCGCTACACGGAGAAAGCTTCAATTTTGGAAATCTAATAACTAACAACAGTTCTTTAATCTTTGTCTTTAATAACTTTCTCTGTGTGCTCCTATCCTCTGTGGTAAATAAATCACTAAGTTCTTATTGTAGTATAGGGCTGGTTGAGTGATTAAGCTCGTAACCCGATCCCCGAAGCCCGTTAACTTTCGCCTAGACAAAAAAAGACCCAGAGCTATAAGGAACTCTGGGTTATAGAGGGGCTCACATGTGAGCCCTGCGCTAACTAAAGACACTTTCAGATTCTTAGGGAGAAGAAGAAAGTTATTTAAGTATAGTCAAAAGCTTCAAAAATACACATTTTTGTTCGTTTTTTATACTGCAATAATTACAGTGGGTTACATTTGTTATGCACACCTTTGTTACATTTAAGTTAGGGTTTACTCCCAGTTTATTAACTGCGTATTTTGCACCAAATCACGAGGTAGTGAGTTTTTAACCTTATTTTTTTGCCACTTTCCTAAACCAATAGGGCAACCACATAAGGTCAGGATCACTTCGCCAGTTGCCTTAACAACCTCATCCAAACGAATGTCTTTACCATTAAAGTAATCACTGGCCTGTTGATTGGTTAATTCCAGTACATTACTTTTACATTGCTTACCAAATACGGTGGCAAACTCGTGAGCAAGGCGTACCCCATTTTTATGAATAACACCAACCTGAATACCTAATCGAGCATATTTAATTTTGTTTTGTATCGCTTCAAATTCATCTGGAAACAGCCAAAGCTCTTTGTCTCGCTGCATTAATGTGCCTGGTAGACTCGTTAAACCAAATTGCTTTTTGAGGGAGCTCATAAACGCACTTTGCTGTTTACTATCAAAATCAGTAAAGGGGAATGCCCCTTTTTTAACTTTTAGATTTTGGTTTTCGCAGCTGCTGTGCTTTTTAAATTTAGCAATAAAAAAGCCTTCGCTGTCGAAGGTTTGCGGCCAAACATGTAAGTAGCCCTCGTCTGTAGTGGCTTTTTCTGCGTCAGGGAAAAGATCATGTAAAGGCTCTGGCGCGATGTATTCGCCAAATTCTTCTAGCAATGCATCACACACTTGCTGGTTTTCGAGAGGGGTTAATGTACAGGTTGAATACACCAATGTACCGCCAGGTTTAAGTGCGTAAAATGCACTTTTAATCAGATCTTTTTGTACTTGGGCGATAGTAACATTTGATTCGATAGACCAATTTTTTAATGCATCGCTATCTTTACGAACTGTGCCTTCACCTGAACAGGGCGCATCAAGTAAAATACTATCAAAGCATTCAAACATATAATTACCAAAAATCACGCCATCAAAATGCGATAACGCACAATTACCAACACCCATTCGCTTTAGAGTGGCACTGAGTACTTTTAAGCGCGATGACGACAGCTCATTTGCAACCAAAACACCTTGATTGTTCATTAGTGCAGCTAGTTGTGAAGTTTTAGAACCTGGCGCAGAGGCCATATCGAGTACTGTGTTACTAGTTTGCAGGCTGTGCTTTAGTGCCATTGGCGGCAACATTGAGCTTGCCTCTTGTACGTACATTGCGCCACTTAAATGTAAATCGGTATTGCCCAGCGCTAAATTTTGCTCTTCATTATTTGGGCGCTCAAGCCAGAAGCCTTCATCGCACCATGGAATAGTAGTGAGTTGCCAATTTTTTTGAGCCGCATGGCGTTTAAATTCTTCAACACTCATTTTTAATGTATTAACGCGAACAGACTTACGTAAAGGTCGACGACAGGCACTTAAAAAATCATCTAACGTAAGGTGCTCAGGCAGATAAGTTTTTACGTCGTCAATAAATTGCTTGGGGATATAAGTGTTAGCGTCCACGATTTGGCTCATACAATAAAATTAAAGGCGGATAATAGCATTTTTAGCGATTATTTTCAGTGTTAAAGTCGAAATAGTAGCACCTTTAAAGTGTCGACACCTTATTGTGAAAAACGCACTCAATACTAAAAATTATTATACTTTTGGCTAATGCTGTCGACAATGTGGTGATTTTTTGCTCATCCTTAGCACTTTTAGGGTTGACACTGTTAGCTAATAAGCACATAGTTAACCCATAAATTGTCGACAATATAAAAATACTTTATGACACAGCACTTTTTAAACGATACCGCAGTTACAACCGCTTCCGATAAAGTGTTTGTAGATATGCGCCGCGAAATTGTAGAAGGCAGTATTGCACAAGGCAGTAAAATATCAGAGCCAGAACTGGCAAAGCGTTATGGTGTAAGCCGTGCAACCCTTAGAGAGGCATTAAACCGTTTAGAAAGTTGTTATTTAGTTGAGCGCAAAGCCAATATAGGTTGTCGTGTTGTGGCATTAACCGCAGAGCGTTTGATTGAGGTGTATCAGGTGCGCAGTGCCCTTGAAGGACTTGCATGTAGGTTAGCTGCCGACAATATGGCAGCCGATGAAGTACAAAGCTTGAAACAATTACTTAATCAGCATTTGCAAACTCAGCGTGTTAAAGAAGGTGAGTCGTACTATCAAGAAGCAGGCGACTTAGACTTTCATTATCGAATCATCAAAGGCAGTAAAAACGCTCATTTAATACATTTGTTGTGCCACGACCTGTACCAGTTAATAAGAATGTACCGTGTACAAATGGGTATGGTTGGGCCTCGCGTATCGAAAGCGTTTGACGAACATTTAGCCATTATTAACGCCATAGAAAATCATGATGGTGAGCTCGCTGAAATGCTAATGAAGCGCCATATCAGTGCTTCTCAAGCAAATATACAAACAAAATTTGATGGATACCAATCAGTACAAGCCACTCAAAATGAAATGGCAAACTAGTACAGATGTCACATTTTTAAAAAATACTAAGCTGCCAAAGAGCAGCCCCGTTCAAAGTTAGGAGAAGGTAATGTCAGCAGGATTAAAGTTTAAACAGGCAATTGCAAATAACCATCCGTTACAAGTTGTGGGTACTATTAACGCGTATACCGCAATGATGGCTGAAAAAATGGGCCATCAGGCTATTTACTTATCGGGTGCAGGTGTGGCTAATGCCTCATTTGGTATGCCAGATTTAGGTATGACTAGCCTTGATAACGTGCTTGAAGATATTCGCCGTATTACCGGCGCTAGCGATTTACCATTATTAGTTGATGCCGATACAGGCTGGGGCGGAGCCTTTAATATTGCCCGTACCGTTAAAGAAATGACTAAAGCAGGTGCAGCAGGCTTTCATATAGAAGATCAAGTAGCGCAAAAACGTTGTGGCCATCGTCCTAATAAAGAAATAGTTACTCAAGCTGAAATGGTTGACCGCATTAAAGCTGCAGTTGATGCTAAAACCGATAGCGATTTTTACATTATGGCGCGTACTGATGCATTTCAAAAAGAAGGCTTAAATGCAGCAATAGACCGTGCAGCAGCGTGTGTTGAAGCGGGGGCCGATGCCATTTTTGCAGAAGCCGTTCACGACCTTGCTGATTACCAAGCATTTAGCAAAGCGATTAATGTGCCGATTTTAGCCAACATTACCGAGTTTGGCCAAACCCCAATTTATACCAAAGAGCAGTTAAGCGATGTGGGTGTAGAAATGGTGCTTTACCCATTAAGTGCATTTAGAGCTATGAACAAAGCGGCTCTTAATGTGTACTCGGCTATTTTGAATGAAGGGTCGCAACAAAGCCAAATTGAAAGCATGCAAACGCGTGCAGAGCTTTACGACTTTTTAGATTATCACTCGTACGAAAACACGCTAGATAACCTTTTTTCATCAAAATCTGACAAATAATAAAAAATTCAACAGGAGACAAATCATGGTAGATAAAGCATTAGGTGGCGCAGGCTTACGTGGTCAAGTAGCTGGACAAACGGCATTATGTACAGTAGGGCAAACAGGCTCAGGTTTAACTTACTGTGGTTACGATATTAGCGAACTAGCCGAAAAAGCGCAGTTTGAAGAAGTGTCGTTTTTACTTTCGCGCGGCGAGTTACCAACAGCAAACGAACTGTCAGAGTATAAAGCTAAACTTAAGAGCTTACGTGGTTTACCTGAATCACTAAAAACAGTGCTAGAGAACATCCCTAAAGACGCGCACCCAATGGATGTAATGCGTACCGGTTGTTCTATGCTAGGTAACCTTGAAATGGAAAATGACTTTAGCGAAGCAAACGATGCGATTGACCGCATGGTGGCAATTTTCCCAAGTATTATTTGTTACTGGTATCGTTTTACTCATGACGGTGTTCGTATTGAAACCCAAACTGATGATGATTCAGTAGGCGCACACTTTTTAACGCTATTACACGATAAAGCGCCAAGTGAATTATTTGCACAAGTGATGAATGTATCACTAATTTTGTACGCAGAGCATGAATTTAATGCCTCTACCTTTACCGGTCGTGTGTGTGCATCAACGCTTTCTGATATTCACTCATGTGTTACCGGCGCAATTGGTACCTTACGCGGTCCACTACATGGTGGTGCAAACGAAGCCGCAATGGATATGATTGAAGGCTTTAGCAGTGCTGATCAAGCTGAAGATGCACTAATGGGCATGCTTGAGCGTAAAGATAAAATTATGGGCTTTGGCCACGCTATTTACCGCGAGTCAGATCCGCGTAATGTAATTATTAAAAAATGGTCTGAAAAATTAGCCGCAGAAGTGGGTGACGATGTGCTTTACCCAGTATCAGTTCGCTGTGAAGAAGTAATGTGGCGTGAGAAGAAGTTATTCTGTAATGCCGATTTCTTCCATGCATCGGCGTACCACTTTATGGGTATTCCTACTAAGTTGTTCACGCCTATCTTCGTAATGAGCCGTGTAACCGGTTGGACAGCTCACGTAAAAGAGCAGCGTGCAAATAACCGTATTATTCGCCCAAGTGCTGACTACACAGGGCCAGATGCGCGTAGCTACACGCCAATTGAATCAAGATAAACATATAGTCCATACAAAGGTGAGTTACCAACTCACCTTTTACGGCTTTAGCAAATTATGCAAACAATATACCTTCAAATCTAGAGCCTGTCTTGATTAACCCCGTCACCAAATTAGCGAATTTATTATGACCATTATTAATAACACTCAATACCGTAAGCCTTTACCGGGCTCAAATGTAGATTACTACGATACTCAAGCAGCAGTAGATGCCATTAAACCAGGCGCATACGCTACTCTCCCTTATAGCTCGCGTGTATTTGCCGAAAACTTAGTGCGCCGCTGTGAACCCGATATGCTAACCGATGCGCTTAGCCAAATAATTGAGCGCAAGCAAGATTTAGATTTTCCATGGTATCCGGCACGCGTTGTATGTCACGATATTTTAGGGCAAACCGCTCTAGTTGATTTAGCGGGTCTGCGCGACGCTATTGCTGCAAAAGGCGGCGATCCTGCAAAAGTAAACCCAGTTGTACCTACTCAACTGATTGTTGACCATTCATTAGCTGTTGAGCACGCAGGCTTTGATCCTGAAGCGTTTGAGAAAAACCGCGCTATTGAAGACAGACGCAACGATGATCGTTTTCATTTTATAAACTGGACTAAAACTGCTTTTAAAAATATTGATGTGATCCCGCCAGGCAATGGCATCATGCATCAAATTAACCTTGAAAAAATGTCGCCGGTTATTCAAAACCGTGATGGTATTGCATTCCCAGACACGCTAGTAGGTACCGACAGCCATACACCGCATGTTGATGCATTAGGTGTTATTGCTGTTGGTGTGGGCGGCCTTGAAGCCGAAAGTGTAATGCTTGGGCGCGCATCGTACATTCGTTTACCCGATATTGTTGGCGTAGAGCTTACCGGTAAACGCCAACCGGGCATTACTGCAACCGATATTGTATTGGCTATTACCGAATTTTTACGTGAACAACGAGTGGTATCGACTTACCTCGAATTTTACGGTGAAGGTGCAGATGCACTAACTCTTGGTGATAGAGCAACCATTTCGAACATGACCCCAGAATTTGGCGCAACCGCCGCTATGTTCTACATTGACGATAAAACTATTGATTACTTACGTTTAACAGGTCGCGATGAAGAGCAAATTGCACTAGTAGAAAACTACGCTAAAACAGCAGGGCTATGGAGCGACAGCTTAAAAACAGCGCATTACGATCGTGTGCTTAAATTTGATTTATCAAGTGTAGGACGCAACATTGCAGGGCCTTCAAATCCGCATCGTCGTGTATCTACCAGCGATTTAGCTAAAGAAGGTATTTCGGGCGTTGTTGAAAACGAAGAGGGCTTAATGCCAGATGGCGCGTGTATTATTGCCGCTATTACTAGCTGTACTAATACCAGTAACCCGCGCAATGTAATTGCGGCAGGTTTATTAGCGAGAAATGCAAATGCCAAAGGATTAATGCGTAAACCTTGGGTTAAAACCTCATTGGCACCGGGTTCTAAAGCAGTACAATCGTACCTTGAAGATGCAAACTTATTACCAGAGCTTGAACAGCTTGGTTTTGGTATTGTTGGTTTTGCCTGTACTACCTGTAACGGTATGAGTGGTTCACTAGACCCTAAAATTCAACAAGAAGTCATTGAACGCGATTTATACGCAACAGCGGTGCTTTCGGGTAACCGTAACTTTGATGGTCGTATTCATCCGTATGCTAAGCAAGCATTTTTAGCGTCTCCACCGCTTGTGGTTGCTTATGCAATTGCCGGTACCATCCGTTTTGATATAGAAAAAGATATCCTCGGTAAAGATCAGCAAGGTAACGATGTAACCTTAAAAGATTTATGGCCATCTGATGAAGAAATAGATGCAGTGATCAAGCAAAGCGTTAAGCCTGAGCAGTTTAGAAAAGTTTACGAGCCTATGTTTAACTTAACCGTTGATTACGGCGAAGATAACGACCCATTATACAATTGGCGCCCAGAAAGTACCTATATTCGCCGTCCTCCTTATTGGGAAGGAGCATTGGCAGGCGAGCGCAGTATGAGTGGTATGCGTGCATTAGCTGTACTTGGCGATAACATTACAACCGATCATTTATCACCTTCTAATGCGATTATGGCAAGCAGCGCGGCAGGTGAATACTTAACTAAAATGAACGTGCCAGAAGAAGATTTTAACTCGTACGCAACGCACCGAGGCGATCACTTAACCGCGCAGCGCGCCACGTTTGCCAATCCTAAATTATTAAACGAAATGGTATTGGATGAAAACGGCGAAGTGAAACAAGGATCGTACGCACGCATAGAGCCAGAAGGTGAAAACACGCGTATGTGGGAAGCCATCGAAACCTACATGCAACGTAAGCAACCGCTTATTATTGTTGCCGGTGCTGACTATGGTCAAGGTTCGTCTCGCGATTGGGCAGCAAAAGGCGTAAGGCTTGCTGGTGTTCAGGTTATTGCAGCTGAAGGCTTTGAACGTATTCATCGTACTAATTTAATTGGTATGGGCGTTTTGCCGCTTGAGTTTAAGCCTGGCACAACGCGTAAAACACTTAACCTAAATGGTAGCGAAAGCTACGATGTAAAGGGTGAGCCAACACCAGGAGCAACTTTGGAACTGGTTATTACACGTAAAAATGGTGAGGTATTAAACGTACCAATGAAGTGCCGATTAGACACGCAAGAAGAGCTTTCTATTTACGCTGCAGGCGGTGTGTTACAACGCTTTGCGCAAGACTTTTTAGAAGCTACGCAAGCATCATAAGGACGCACATTTATGTTTAAACCACAAATTAAAGTGCCAGCGACATACATGCGTGGTGGTACCAGTAAAGGCGTGTTTTTTAATTTAACAGATTTACCTGCACCTGCCCAAGTGGCAGGTGAGGCGCGCGATAGCTTATTATTGCGCGTTATTGGTAGCCCCGATCCTTATGGTAAACAAACCGATGGTATGGGCGGCGCAACATCAAGCACCAGTAAAACGGTTATTTTAAGTAAAAGTGAACAGCCCGATCACGATGTTGATTATTTATTTGGTCAAGTTGCGATTGATAAAGCGTTTGTAGATTGGAGTGGCAACTGCGGTAATTTAACCTCTGCTGTGGGCGCATTTGCCATTAGTAATGGTTTAGTTGATAAAGGCAGAGTACCTGATAATGGCATTGCCATTGTGCGTGTATGGCAGGCTAACATTAAAAAAAGTATTTTAGTGCATGTGCCCATGACCAATGGTGATGTACAAGAAACTGGTGATTTTGAGTTAGATGGTGTTACCTTTCCTGCTGCTGAAGTAAAGCTTGAATTTATTGATCCTGCTGATGGTGATGGTGCGCTATTTCCAACAGGCAATGTAGTTGATGATTTAGAAGTTCCAGGCTTAGGCACGTTAAAAGCAACTATGATCAATGCTGGTATTCCTACTATTTTTGTAAATGCCAGTGATATTGGTTATACCGGTACTGAACTACAAGATGACATAAACGCTGATGAAGCCGCTCTAACTAAGCTTGAAAGCATTCGTGCCCATGGCGCAGTAAAAATGGGCTTAATTAATAATATTAATGAAGCACAAGCACGCCAACACACACCTAAAGTGGCATTTGTGGCTGCTCCACATAATTATACATCCTCAAGTGGTAAGCAGGTTAATGCAAGTGATATCGATTTGTTAGTCCGTGCTATGTCAATGGGTAAGTTACATCATGCAATGATGGGCACTGCCGCTGTCGCTATTGGTACTGCTGCGGCAGTTGAAGGAACATTAGTTAATTTAGCCGCCGGTGGTGGTGCTATTAATGAAGTTAACTTTGGTCACCCTTCGGGCACATTAAAAGTGGGAGCAGAGGCGGTGGTTACAAATGGCCAATGGCAGGTTAGCAAAGCCAGTATGAGCCGCAGCGCGCGTGTTTTAATGGAAGGCTGGGTAAGAGCGCCATTTGATTTTTAAACATTATATAATAGCTGATGGCTTTGAGAGCATCAGCTTTATAGTTACCATGTAGTTTAAAATAAATCGTTAATTATCCAAGGTTATAACACTGTTGTTTTTTATTTTTTATAAAGCTATCAAACTCATTGTTTGCATGCATATTCGCAATTTCAGTATTTATATCTTCCAAAATAGATTGCCATTGTGATGCACTTTTAGTTACAGAATAATATAGATTTTTGTATTCAATGCTTGGCATTAATGCAACGAGCGCATTTAGCATCCTTTTTTTATCTCTATTTGATAAAAGTGACTTGTAAACGCTGGCTTTAAGTACTTCTAAGTCAGCAACAATAAGCTCAACACGACCGTTTAATAGCAAGTGAATAAGCTGATATTCACTGTTTGCCACAATGGTTTTTATTTCACCTTGATCAATAAGTTCATCGAGTTTAGCACTATTCTTGTATGAACGAACGACGCCCATCACTCGGTTTTTTACAGAGTTAATGCTGCCATCGTAGTCAATAGTATGATTCTTTAGCGCAACAAATGATAAATCGCCGCCTGGAATAGGTTCTGATAGCGCCAATAACTGATTTCGTGTTTTTGTTAGAATATTTTCGGATATGACATCGTCGTCAATATAGTACTCAGGAAATAATATATCGGCTTTGCCTAGCTCTGCTTCGCGAACTGCACGCGCCCAAGGATAAAATTCAATATGAACGCCATAACCACGCTTTACCAGCATGCTAACTGTGAGCTGGTATAGCCAGCCTTTATTGCATAAGTTATCGTCTATGTAGGGAGGCCAGTTGAGAGTGACTAAACGAAGGACGGTATCAGCCTCTAAATTATAACCGTAACCGCTTTTGTATTTTTCGCCAGGAAGGGTGATATTTTTATCATTAACTGTGTAAGTTACTGGCGCAGGATCTGCGTAAGCAAAAAGTGAAATAAATAAGGTAGCGACTAAAAATATTCTCATAAGGATAATGCATTTTTATATGTACAGTTAAGTTTAGTGTGTTATCTGGAATAAACAACTTAAATGGTAAGGTTCTTTTAGTATTCATACAATTAAATATAGCCTTAAAAAGCGATAACTATTAACATGCGAATACAAGTAATTTAACTTAAATACGATTTAGTACTTATTTTATTAATAACATGAAAATTCAATCGTATTAAATAGAATAACTATATAAATAATTTTCATATTACTCTATTTTTAGGTGCTGTAATAAATCACCAATCGTGTTGGTATGATAATTAAAGGTGTTTTTACAAGAGGGAACTTTTATGGCTAATAAGCCAATAAGTGAAGATAATCCATTTGCTAATTTATCTGATGTGCAGTGTGAACACATCCAAAATTGGTATCAAAAGCATATTTCTTTAACTCTAACCACGTTGCTTAAAGGCAGTAAGTCTGGTCAAGTAATAGACAGTAAATTAGAGCACGCGTTAAACGAAGCATTAAAAAACAGTAAACAGACCATAACCTATAAAGGCGATGGTAATTCGCCTATAAAATTACAAAATGCCAGTGTATTGGCCGAGCTCAAAGATACACGTGATTTGTTTCATGGTGCACAAGTTAAAATAAATAAGTTAGAACAAAAAATAACAACAAGTGCTGACGAAATACAATTACTAGAGACTCAAAAAAGCGAACTACAACTAGAAGTACGTAGTTTAAAGCAACGGTTAAACCATGTTTTATCACGGTTAGAGTCGCAAGGTGTTTCGTTTCAAAAAAGCCATTATGTAGGGCGTATATTAGTACATGCTTTACGAGCAAGCTTTGAAAATTGGCAGCAAACGCCCTCTGGTGAGTCTTTCAAAAATCATGATTTTTATAAGCTTTTTCCTCGGGTGTTATACTCAAGTTTACTAAAAGAGATAGAAAAACTGCTAGGGGAACATGATTATAATAAAATAGAACGCTCGTTGAGTGATTTTGTGTTTCAACAAAAGGGCTCTCCAGTAGAGAATTGGCCAGATGAAGACCCGATATACGAGACACGATTAATTAACCAAAAACAGTCAGAGCTTTTAATTAAGTTACAAAGCCAACACCAGCAGCGAAAAAACTTTACTGCCTATTTAGAAAAGCGTCTTTCTAATACTGGGTTTACGCATAAGCACAGTGATTTACTAATGACATTAGTTGAGTTTGCGACAAATGATAAAAATAGTAAGTTTTCTAGTTACTGCCATTAATTAGCAATATTTGTTTGGCTAGTGAGCAGTAAAGGTGAAGTTAGAGGAGATTGTTGAAGCCCAAGTTGCTTTAGCCTAGCTGCAATATTGCCTTGCGTGAGTGCTTGCTTTACCCATTTATACAAGGTGCTTATATCTAGCGTGTGGTTTGGGCGCAGTAATAATTGATGATTATAGGTTTGTGCAACTCGCTCAGACACAAGTAGCAAACGCTTGCTTTTTGGATACTTGCTAAAGTATTGATTTAGGTAAGAGCGAGTAACAATAGCGCAATCGCTGCGTTTTTTTAATACTAATTCAATACTTCTTTTATGGCTGCTTAATAAAGTCATTTTATATTCGTTTTCAAGAACTGAGGGGCTACTTTCGTAATTAGCTAACGGATAATGGTAGCCTAAAATACCCACTAAGGTTTTATCTTCTAAGTTATCAAACCAGGCTTGAGATTTTGCAAATTGCCTTAAAGCAATAAATACTTCTGTATCTATTGCTATAACAGGGGAGTTACTAATTACATTATTCCCTTGTTGCCACCCCCAGTTCGGGTTCTCAAAAAAAACCGAATCGAATAGGCCTTTTTGGTAATCCTTAAAGCGACGAATAGGCGTGGTTAGTACTAATTCAAAATGATAAGAAGACTGTATTTTATTGAGCTCGCTTATTAATTCAACGGTAAGACCAGAAACACGCCCATCAACAATTTCTATATAAGGAGGGAACTCATAGCCACCTACTTTAACCACCGTTTTTGCATGAGCTTCTTCAACTGAAAAGCCAAGTAAGGCTAGTAAAATGAGCGTAACAAACTTCATAGTTAAATCCTTTCTTAGCGTGCTTTTGATGTATTAATTTAAAAGATAGTCTATTTGTTAACATAGTATGAATTATCAAGCAATAAATACTGACTTTGCAGGGTGATTAAATGGATGTTACCCAATGTCGGGTGGAGTGACTTCGCTACTTAACCGACCTACGTTCCCAACAATTAACGTAGGTTGGATAAGCCGAAGGCGTCATCCGGCGATGTTGGATGATGTTTGGTGTTGGGGTGTTTCACCAATGTCGGGTGGAGTGGCTTCGCCACTTAACTGACCTACATTCTTTTTTTATTGTGTAGATATGTAGAGAGGGTAGTGCTTTTTCTTTTTTGACAGTGTAGATATGAAGATTGGTACGACTGAGTGGATTCGAACCACAGACCTCTGGACCGGGTGATCAAGAGTAGGTAGTGCTCTTTCTTTCTTAACAGTGCAGATATGGAGATTGGGACGACTGAGTGGATTCGAACCACTGACCTCTGGACCGGGTGAGCAAGAGTAGGTAGTGCTTTTTCTTTTTTAATAGTGTAGATATGGAGATTGGTACGACTGAGTGGATTCGAACCACCGACCCCTACCATGTCAAGGTAGTGCTCTAACCAACTGAGCTACAGTCGTACAATTTTAAATTCTTAAATTAAATATACTTTTGGGGGTAAAGTATATTTGGTACGACTGAATGGATTCAAACCACTGACCTCTGGACCGGGTGATCAAGAGTAGGTAGTGCTGTTTCCTTCAACGTACTTTAAATACATTATTTACTAATTTTGGTACGACTGAGTGGATTCGAACCACCGACCCCTACCATGTCAAGGTAGTGCTCTAACCAACTGAGCTACAGTCGTACTATAAGTCTACATACTATTTAATTCGTCCATGAAGCTTCATCCTGTCGGCGTCCTGCCTCCACCTCGTTCGGCTGCGAAGCTTCGCTTCGGTCCAATCTCGCCCAACTGAGTTACAGTCGTATTGCATGTATTTAAGAGTTGTTAATTGCTTAACAACGGTCGCTAATATATAGCGTGATGGGGAGTGAATCAAGCATGTTTATGCTATTTGAGTTTATTTGCCGTTTTTTTATTCATATTGGACTGATTTCACACGTTTTATAAAATTTTTGCCACCATATAACATGCTCTTTTGCTGACGATTTTAGCTGAGCGAGTAAATTTTTAGCGTTTGGGTCAAGAAGAGCATTTACTTCTTCACTGCTTATTGCTTGATTAAACCACAGCTGCACATAAAGCGGCTGCAATGTTTCTAAATAACCACTAAGCTGCGCTTGATAAGGCTGAATTTGTTTCAAATAATATTTATTGAATATATTACTGACAATTTCAGCTTGCTGCTTGTTTTTACCCTTTGGGCATATATCTTCAAGCGTTAAAGTATTTACAAACTGGGTTGCCGCATGATTTAAGCTAACTTGTTCACGCGCGGCTTGAATAAGTTGTTGGTTAAACTCGTATTTGTTAAGCGGCTCAAGCGCTGACAAAATATCATCACTGTTTATTGCCATACTATTTTGGTTTTCGATTAGCTGTTTTATGGTAGTTAGCTTTTTAAGCCCCTCAACTGTGTCGCTAAACCCAGCCGGTTGAGTGCTGAGCTCTTGGCTGGTTAATTGCCAACTGCTGTTGAGCTCGGGTTCACTAAATAACATATTGTTGAAAAACTGAGTGAGCTGAGCTTGTTTTTGAGTTTTTGCCGCAGCAATTTTGTTGTAAATCTTGCTTTGTTTATCCAAGCTATTTAAACAGTTTTGCGCGCTTTGAATAAAATCTATTTGGTACTTCAATTGACTAGCAGCGGTGGCTGTTTTACCTAATTGATTATTATGCTCGCTTATTAAAACGTTCAGTTTACATTGGCTAATACCAGCAAGTTCAGTTATGCCAATTTTAATTGCTGGCAGTAAAGCTTCAACAGGCTCAATTAAAGTAAGCTGTTGCAGTGAGTTTGTGTTTGCTTTAGGAACTTGCAAGGTATTACTTAAGCGAGACAAGTAGGTTTTATTTGCCTCACTGGGCTGCTCTGAGCAGCCAAAAAGTAAGATACAACACACTGCCAGTAACCATTTAAGTGGCAGTGTGGTAGTTATAGATTGATTAAGAGAGAATAAATGGTTCACGTTTAAATCGCCTATGCACTGTCAGCATCAGTAGTACAGCTGCAACTGATAATCCAACGATAATGCCTATCCAAAAACCATGCGGGCCCATTGCTGGCACTATTAAGTCTGTTCTTGCTAATACGTAACCTAAACTAAAGCCGATTAACCAATAAGAAATAAAAGTGATATAAGAAATAGGCGCGGTGTGCTTTAAGCCTCTCAATATACCATTTGCAGCTACTTGTAATGCATCAGGAAGTTGATAAATACAGGCTAAAATCATAATTGATGAAGCAAGTGCGAGTACCGCAGGGCTATCGCTATAAAGCTCGCTAATCACATCGCGACCTATAAAAGTAATAAAAGCAATAAATAGAGCGATAATTGCCGCTAAAATATAACTTGTAGACACGGCTACTTTTAATTGATCTAAATGATTTTGCCCAAATAAATTACCAATTCGTATGCTAATTGCAATTGAGAGGCTAAGAGGCATCATAAATAATAGTGCTGTAACACTGGCTGCAATTTGATGGCCAGATACGGCCACCGCACCTAAGTGCGCAATAAATAAAGGTATACAGGCAAACAAGGTTACTTCAAAAAAAGTGGCTAGTGATATAGGAATACCGAGTTTGGTAATAATACCTATGGTTTTAAAGTTAGGTTTTTCAAAGCCCGCTAATAAGCCTTTGGCGTCTACTTTTTTGCTGAGCTGGCAATAAGTCACCTGCGCAATGGCCATAACAGTAAATACGAGTGCGGTAGCAATACCACAACCGGCTCCGCCAAATGCTGGTAGGCCAAATAAGCCATTGATAAAAATATAATTGAGTGGAATGTTTACCGCAAGCCCCAGTAGGCTAATATAAAATGCAGGCTTGGTCATCCCCATGCCTTCAGTCATATTTCTGTAAACGGTAAAAATTAAAAAGCCAAATACACCCCATTTAACAAAATGAATGTAGTCAAAAGCAAGTGCAGCAATTGCAGGGGTGGTATCTAGCTGTAAAATAACAGTATTGGCAAGCTGCGCCGCACTAAAACCAGCAATACTTAAAAGGAGTGTTAAATAAAGGGCTTGCTGAAAATAATGGCTGATGCCGTTTCGATCTTTAGCACCAGCGAATTGTGCAATAACGCCCGTTAATGCTAATAAAATCCCTTGTATTGCTAATAAAATTGGGTTCCATATCCCCGTTGCAATTGACAGTGCAGCTAAATCGGTAGGGCTCACTTGTCCGGCCATAATGGTGTCAACCACAGACATTAATACTA
Source organism: Pseudoalteromonas sp. P1-16-1b (assembly GCF_001401785.1). Classification (GTDB taxonomy): domain Bacteria; phylum Pseudomonadota; class Gammaproteobacteria; order Enterobacterales; family Alteromonadaceae; genus Pseudoalteromonas; species Pseudoalteromonas undina. Next base: position 103,389 of record NZ_LKGQ01000003.1, read on the forward strand.
AAGTTACTTGTGCTAAAAAAACGGGAACGGCAAGAGAAAGTAAACGTTTGGCTTCCCAACTACAAAAAGTCATAAAAAACAGCTATTCAGAAAAACATAGTCGCATTGTAATCTATTGTGATCTGCCAAGCTATGCTGGTGGTCGGTGTTTGTATTTAATTCATCTTGGTGGTGAAAATAACCATGAATAAGTGCTATTAAGTGAATGATTTTGTCTTTTGATACGTTAAACTAGCACTTTGTTAGAAATAGAAGCGATTTTTATGTTTACCGGTATTATTCAAACTCAAGCAACGGTAGTTTCTAAAACCCATGCACAGGGCGTATTACGCTTGGTAGTTTCTGTTAATGAGCAATACGTGAAGCATTTAGACTTAGGTGCCAGCATCGCTATAAATGGTTGTTGTTTGACTGTTGTGAAAGTAGAGCTAAGTAATCACGATGTGGTTGCTCAAGTGCATTTTGATGTTATTGATGAAACCCTGCAGCTAACTAATCTTGGGCAACTGGAATTGGGTAGTTTAGTTAATTACGAGCGTTCAGTGTCGTTTGGTACTGAGTTGGGGGGGCACATTGTATCTGGACATATTCATTGCACCGCAAAAATTGCGCAAATAGTGAAGTTAGAAAACAACTACAAAATACAGCTCAGCCTGCCACAAAAATGGCAAAAATATGTGCTATACAAAGGATTTGTATCTGTTAATGGTGCAAGTTTAACGGTGGGAAATATTGATGAGTTTGGCTTTTGGTTGCATTTAATACCAGAAACACTCGATATAACTAATTTAGGTGAAGCCGTTGTGGGTGATGAGTTCAATATTGAAGTCGACCAGCAAACCTATACAATTATAAACACCGTTGAAAACTACATGCGCCAACATAGTTAAAATATTTGTTCGTCATCGCTGTCCACATGTAACTCTAACTTATTACGTGCATAATCTATATGCATGTTCAGGTGTATAAGATTACAACAGGCACTGCATTCTTCATAGTAGTCTTGGTCGCCCATACTGGCATCGAGATCTAAATTAATATGGTGTCCACAATGTGGGCAGGCGATACGTTGTGATAAAAAGTCTTTCATAATAACACCTCATAAAAACTAAGTTTTTTTACGTGGGTAGCACACAACGAGCTAATAATAATTATAGTGCTTATATTTTGTTTACTACATTTATTTTAGTTTAATTAGTTTATCAACGTGGTCTTTAGCCTGATTTAGATAATGCCCCGCATAAATGTTGGCGTTGTTTAAAATAGGGTAAAGCTGGTAAACAAGCTTACGTTGCTCATAACCCTGAGCTAAAGGGTATTGGTGATTGTAGGTACTATAAAACTCTTCAGGGAGGGGGGCATAAAGCTCACTCATAGCAATATCGACCTCCCGATCTCCGTAATAGCAGGCAGGGTCAAATAAGGTCGGAATGTTGTTTACAAAGCCCATATTACCGCGCCAAAAATCGCCATGTATTAGTGAGGGTAAAACATGATGATTATGCAGTTGCTCTTTTACTAAATTTATCAGTTGCTCGGGGTCTGCAAGTGCAATGCCTTTTTCAGCTAATAGCTGTAATTGCCAACCAATACGTTCTTCTGCAAAAAATACATCCCATTTTTTATGCCACTGATTAGGTTGAGGTGTTGAGCTTAAATAATTGTCGGTGTCAAAACCAAACATCGCTTGCTGGTGTTTTTGATGTAACATAGCAAGATGCTCCCCCATAGCTGACCAATGGGTATGGGGAAGCTCGTCAAGTGCAAGCCACTCTAATACAATAAAGGCGAATTCTATATTGGCCCCAGTTGTAATGCAGTCTGGCACCATAAATACACTGTTTTGAGTAAGCTGTTTTAAACCTTGAGCTTGAGCCTCAAAGCGTTCTAGTTCATGTTTTTGCGCAATTTTAACTAAGTAATTGTGCTTGCCATCGCTTAAGTGAAACAACTTATCGGTGGATGTATTTTGCAACTGACGTTTATGGGTGTGTTTAAAATCGTAATGGATAGCTTGGCTGATCTGTTGATTGATTGTTTTCCACATAACAATAGTCACCTTTTAAACCTATAAATAAACTATGGCAAAAAGGGATTAAATAAACAAATTAATCGGGTAAAATTAAGACTATCAATTTCTGATACAAATCACTGAAATGGAATAAAAATGAATAAAAGTTTTATCACTAACTTATTAGCAGCGTGTTGTGTTGCTATTGGTTTTGTATTTGATCAAGCCATTGTACTTTCAGTGGGTTTATTTGCACTCTCTGGTGCGGTTACAAATTTACTCGCTATTCATATGCTGTTTGAAAAAGTACCGTTTTTATATGGATCAGGTGTAATTGCGCTTAAGTTTGAAAGCTTTAAAGTGGCTATAAGAAATTTAATACTTACGGAGTTCTTTTCTGAGCATAAAATAGACAAGCTTCTAAGTAAGGCACAGCCAACGATTGATTTTGAATCGGTAATTTATAAAGTAGATTTAAACCCTGCATTCGATAATTTGTTAGTGGTTATTGAGCAATCACAATTTGGTAGCATGCTTGCAATGTTTGGCGGCACTGAAGCCGTTGAGCCAATGCGAGAAAAGTTTATTGAAAAAATGCAATTATCGCTGGTGCAAATAAGCGACACCGACGATTTTAAAACGCTATTAAGCGACATGTTAACCCAAGGTAATAACGCGGAAAGTTTGCATAATACGGTGCTTAAGTTAGTGGATGAACGCTTAGATGAACTCACCCCTAAAATGGTAAAAGAAATAATTCAAACCATGATCCGCGAACATTTAGGCTGGCTCGTTGTGTGGGGTGGGGTATTTGGTGGTTTGTTTGGCTTGTTGGCAGCGCTTATTTAATAATTAAATACACGTTAAGCAGGTACTAAGCCCTGCCTAACGTGTCTGGCTAGAGTAAATTAAACGCATTTAAAACTCACGATTTTTTAATTAGAACTCAGGTTATTTAGATCCCGCCATAATAACTACAAGCGGTTTGTTTACTTTTGCTAAATCTCTTATTGACGTACTAGTAGATGCTTCAATATTTAAAAATTGTGCTGATTTATTTAAATCATACAGCGTTACAAAGTCACCCACTGATAAATCATTACAGAGTAATTTTTTGCTAATTACATGTTTATCTATACGTAGATCTTTCATTGTTCTGAGCAGTGTCAGTCTTTTGTTAGATGCAACGGCCATGCAAGCTTGGGTACCGGGTGATGAATCAGCGGCAACAAAAGTGGCCGCCATTACAGGAGCTGTTAATGTTGCTGCGCCCAATAATACAGTTGAATATAGAGTTGCTTTGAAAGAAATCATAGTATTTGCCTCTTTGTTTATGTGCAACTTAAGTATTGCTTAATGTAGCCGAAATGTTGTTAACTGAATGGGGTAAGCTGTAAGAAGATGTGTATATAAATCGTGCAATTTTGTAGGTGTATGAAAAGTTGTTCATAAATAATTTATTTTTGACACACTTTAGCGTTTTCCTACTGAAATATTTTTTCAGGCTGTTATTATCGCGCCCTAAATTTGTGGCATTTTATATTTTTGGAGCGCAATTGTGAATAAAACGTTAGCAAGTTACTACCAGCAAGCTTATGCGTGTGAGCAACAGCATTTTAACCAATGTTTTTATTGCGGCTGTGAGGCAACAGAGCGCGATCATTGCCCGCCATTGCATATGCTACAAAGTATTATTGATTTAGGCGAAGAAGCTGACTTTGTTGCCATTGCAGCCTGTTATGAATGCCATGCATTACTTCACAATGAGCGATTAATGACCATTGATGAGCGATTTAGCAAACTTAAAAAGAAGTTATCTAATAAGTATGCAAAGCCTTTGCGCGTTTATAACATGTGGGAAGAAAACGAGCTCGCTGACATGAGTGATGAATTTGCTCATAGTATTCAAGCGGGTATGAAACTCGGTAAAGAAGCGGCTGAGCGACTCGCTTTTACGGGGTTTAGTTATGCCACTGAAGAAGCACGTGTCACAGTGCGTGAAAAAACCAAAGAGTTTGATGTAGAAGGCACTGTATTTTACGACTTTAAAGAAGCGCTTAATTATTGCATTAATGTTTTAAAGGTACAAAAAAGTGATTTCTATAAAATTTTAGTGGAAGACTATCAAGGTGATTTTAATAAGGCATTGAGCCAATACAGACATCGCCATGATAAAGTCACAGCCGCAAAAGATGGTAATACATTGATTAAAGATTTTTCAAAATTACATAAGCAAAACTCAGATTTTGTAACCCGAACGGTTAAACACTTTATAAGTAAAGATCCATCGCTCACCACCGAAGGAGCTCTGGATAAGCTTTATAACAATTATATAAAAAAATAATTACAGAAACTCACCTTAAATAACCGCCTTTTCACCTGTTTTTTTAGCTTTATGCGTTTGCTTTCGCTAAAGTAGTAAAAAAACAGGAGAACCTAAAAACATGCAAAAATTTGCTCCCTCATTGTTAGCTGTTGGTTTAGCAGCAGCACTTGTTGGTTGCCAAGAAAGCGGCCCACAAGATGACAAAGTAACCATTAATAAAAACCCATACCCAAGTACTTATCAGCCAGTAGCGACATCAAGCACCTTGATCACTAATGCAACGGTATTAACAGGGACGGGTGAGCGTTTAGATGAAGCTGACGTACTGATTGTTGACGGTAAAGTGCAGCAAGTTGGTAAAGATTTAACCGCTAATGCAGACACCACTATTGACGCGCAAGGTAAATGGGTAACACCAGGCATTATTGACGTTCATTCACATTTAGGTGCTTATCCAAATCCATCGGTTGAGTCTCATCAAGATGGTAACGAAATGACCAGCCCTAATACGGCAGAAGTATGGGTTGAGCATTCAATTTGGCCACAAGATCCAGGTTTTAATCGCGCACGTGAAGGCGGTATTACGTCATTACAAATTTTACCAGGTTCGGCTAATTTATTCGGTGGACGTGGCGTTACCCTTAAAAATGTACCGGCTCACACCATGCAAGGGATGAAATTTCCTGATGCGCCATACGGTTTAAAAATGGCATGTGGTGAAAACCCTAAACGTGTTTACGGTCGAAAAGGTGTATTACCGATGACACGTATGGGTAATATGGCAGGATATCGCACAGCATGGATTGGCGCTCAAGAATATAAGCGTGAGTGGGATAAATACGATGCTGATTACGCTGCGGGTAAAAACCCAGAAGCTCCACATCGTGATATTAAATACGATACATTACGTGGTGTTTTAGAAGGTGACGTTCGTATTCACAATCACTGCTACAAAGCAGAAGAAATGGCGATGATGATCGACCTTTCAAAAGAGTTTAATTATCATGCGGGCACATTCCATCACGGTATTGAAGCCTATAAAATTGCTGATTTACTGGCTGAAAACGGCTCGTGTGCTGCACTTTGGCCAGACTGGTGGGGCTTTAAAATGGAAGCCTACGATATGGTGCAAGAGAACGTAGCTATTGTTGATGCCGTTAAAAACTCATGTGCCGTTGTGCACTCAGATTCTGACACGACGATTCAACGCTTAAACCAAGAAGCCGCTAAAGTAATGTACAGTGCAAACCAAAATGGGTTTGATATTTCTGAGCAGCATGCGATTAAGTGGATTACTGCTAACGCCGCTAAATCGTTAGGTATTGAAGATAAAACAGGCTCACTTGAAGCAGGCAAACAAGCTGATGTTGTTATTTGGAATCAAAGCCCGTTTAGTGTTTATGCAAAAGCAGAGCAAGTGTTTGTTGATGGTGCAAAAGTTTACGATAGAAACGATAGCGCATTCCAAGCACAAAGTGATTTTATGTTAGGTCAACAATAAGGAGCACCCAGAATGAAAAAATTATCACGTTCGTTTTCGCTTTCTCTGGTTGCTGCAGGGCTATTCGCATCGGGTACCGTGAGCGCAGAGTCACTGGCAATTATTAATGCAACTTTGCATACATCTTCAGATCAAGGTGTATTAGAAGGAGCTAGCATAGTTATGAATGATGGCAAAATCACTGCCATTAACCCTAGCGATTTTAAAGTTGACAAAGTTATTGATGCTCAAGATCAAATAGTGACCCCAGGTTTTATAGCCAGTGTAAACCAGCTTGGCTTAGTTGAAGTAGGTGCGGTTGCCGGTTCTCGCGATGCAGGAGAAGACAAAGCGGGTATCGATTTTGATGCAAGCTTGGCATTTAATCCTCGTTCAAGCTTAATACCTTATGCACGTAAAGGCGGTATTACTCGCGATTTGATCACCCCTTACGGTGGTGACAGCATATTTGCAGGCCTTGCAAGTGTTGTTGATTTAAGTGGTAGCTTCGAAAGTGTAAATAAAAAGCAAGCAGCATTAGTGGTTCATTTGGGTGAACGCAGCAAAGGCTCTCGTGCATTTACCTTGCAAACACTTATCAATAAGTTAGATGAGCATCAAACTAAAGCAAGCAAAGAAGCTAAAAAAGATGACGCTAAGCCAAGTGCTGAAGACACCATAATGGCTAAAGTACTAAAAGGCGATATGCCATTACTAATTAGTGTGTCGCGTTCGGCTGATATTGTTGAACTAATAAAAGTGAAACAGCAGTTTGGCGTAAACATTGTCCTTAATGGCGCTCAAGATGCCGTTGTAGTTAAAGATCGCATCGCTAAAGCAGGCATTCCTGTGATCATTAGTGCAATGGATAATTTACCAGGCAGCTTCGATTCATTGCATGCAAGCTTAAATAATGCCGGCATACTAGAAAAAGCCGGTGTTAAAGTGCTATTAACTGTGGGTGGCGATGCCAGCCACAATGTTTACCAGCTTCGCTACGATGCCGGTAACGCAGTGTCTTACGGTATGAGCCAACAAGGCGCATTAAAGGCCATGACTTCGAATGTGGCTGATGTATTTGGTATTAATGCCGGTAGCCTAGAAGTAGGTAAAGCCGCTGATGTTGTTATGTGGAGTAACGACCCGTTTGAGCTGAGCAGCCACGTGAATAAAATGTTTATTAATGGGGTTGAGGTTAGTACTGAATCTCGCCAAGATAAACTGCGTGAGCGCTATACAACAGAGTCGAACATGCCACGCGCGTACACAAAATAAACTTTTAAAGTTGAATTTAAAAGGCCGCATTAGCGGCCTTTTTCTTAGGCACAAAAAAGGCGCTCTATGAGCGCCTTTTCATTCATTTAAATGATTTATACTAGTTTAGATAAAATCTCGTTAAATGTTGTGCTCGGACGCATTGCTTTGAAGGCTGCATCGTCATTTGGCTGGAAGTATCCGCCAATGTTCATTGCAGGACCCTGTGCATCGTTTAGCTCGCTAACAATTTGCTCTTTGTTGGTTTCAAGGTCGCTAGCAATTTGTGTAAATTGCGCTTTAAGCTCGCTATCTTCATTTTGCTTAGCAAGTTCTTGAGCCCAGAATAAAGATAAGAAGAAATGAGAACCACGGTTATCAATTTCTTTTACTTTACGTGAAGGCGACTTGTTTTCAGCTAAGAATGTACCCGTTGCTTTATCAAGCGTATCAGCAAGTACTTGTGCCTTGTTGTTACCTGTTGTCGTGCTTAGGTGTTCAAGTGACGCAGCAAGTGCTAAGAACTCACCTAAAGAATCCCAACGTAAGTGGTTTTCTTTTTCAAACTGTTGAACGTGCTTAGGAGCAGAACCACCTGCACCTGTTTCAAATAGACCACCGCCATTCATTAGTGGCACAATTGAAAGCATTTTAGCACTGGTACCCAATTCTAAAATTGGGAATAAATCTGTTAGGTAATCACGTAATACGTTACCTGTTACAGAAATCGTATCTTTACCTTCTTTGATGCGTGCTAGTGAGAATAAGGTTGCATCCATTGGCGATAAAATTTGAATATCTAGGCCAGCAGTATCGTGTTCTGGCAGGTATTTATTCACTTTTTTGATTAGCTCAGCATCGTGTGCACGTTCTGCATCTAACCAGAAAATAGCCGGATTACCTGTTGCGCGAGCGCGGTTTACTGCAAGTTTAACCCAATCTTGAATTGGTGCATCTTTAACCTGACACATGCGCCAGATATCGCCTTGCTCAACACTGTGCTCAAGTAGGGTGTTGCCATTTGTGTCAACAACACGAATAGTACCGTCGGCTTTTGCTTCAAATGTTTTGTCATGTGAGCCGTACTCTTCCGCTTTTTGAGCCATAAGGCCAACGTTTGGTACGCTACCCATAGTCGTAGGATCAAAAGCACCGTGCTCTTTACAAAAATCAATCGTTGCTTGGTAAACGCCAGAGTAACAACGATCTGGAATTACAAAGCTTGTGTCTTGTAATTTATCGTCCTTATTCCACATTTGACCGCTTGAGCGAATTGCAGCAGGCATAGAAGCATCGATGATCACATCACTTGGTACGTGTAAGTTTGTAATGCCACGATGAGAATCAACCATTGCGATAGCAGGGCGGTTAGCATAAACAGCTTGAATATCTGCTTCAATTTCTTCGCGCTTAGCGTCATCTAATGTTTGAATTTTAGAGTACACATCGCCTAAACCGTTGTTTACATCAACACCTAGCTCTTCAAAAAGTGCACCGTGTTTTGCAAAAACGTCTTTGTAGAATACTTTTACAGCGTGACCAAAGATGATTGGATCAGATACTTTCATCATGGTTGCTTTCATGTGAAGCGAAAATAACACGCCTTTTTCCTTAGCAGCATTAATTTCAGCTTCTAGGAATGCTTGTAATTTTGCAGCGCTAATACGTGATGCATCAATTACTTCACCAGCAAGTAATGGCGTGCTTTGCTTAAGTACAGTGATATCGCCATTAGCCGCTACGTGCTCAATACGTACATCCGTTGCTTCATCAACAGTTACTGATTGCTCAGAACCAAAGAAGTCACCTTCTTCCATGCTTGCAACGTATGATTGTGAATCTTTGCTCCACGCGCCCATTGAATGCGGGTTATTACGTGCATACTCTTTCACTGAACCTGGTGCGCGACGGTCAGAGTTACCTTCACGAAGAACAGGGTTTACTGCGCTGCCTTTAATTTTATCGTAGGCTGCTTGAATGGCTTTTTCTTCATCGTTTTTAGGTTCTACAGGGTATTCTGGAAGTGCATAACCTTTTTCTTGAAGCTCTTTAATTACAGCGCGAAGTTGCGGAACTGATGCACTAATGTTCGGTAATTTAATGATGTTAGCTTCTGGTGTTTTTGCCATTTCGCCAAGCTCTGCAAGTGCATCACCAATGCGTTGTTCTTCTGTTAGGTAATCCGGGAAGCTCGCAATTACACGACCAGCTAATGAGATGTCGCGTGTTTCAACTTCAACACCTGCCGCATTTGTGTACGCTTGGATAATAGGTAACAACGAATAAGTTGCTAGTGCCGGAGCTTCGTCCGTTTTTGTATAGATAATTTTTGATGTCATCATCATTCCTAGATAGTAGGCCGCATTGGCCAAATTCAACAATGCAAAGAAATCATCGCTTAATACCTTATAAATAAAGCATTAGTATATGCAATGAGTAGTCTGTTAGGTGTTGGTACTCGTATAACCTAAACAAGGTGAGAATAATCACACCTGACGGACTAATGTCTTTTATAACTAAAATTTATGTAAATACAAACTAGCCATTAGGCTAAAGTAATTACGTTTTACAGGATAAAGAGTGTAACAAGCTTGGCTAAAAAGGGCTAGGATTACGCGCCAAACGCCAGCAGTTAACCTCTAATACTGAAATTATTGGGGTAGATAAAATAAAATCAAGGAGCGGGGTTGAATTAACAAACAATGAAGCAATTTATATGTAAGTGGTTAGGGATATTTAGGGAATTAAGCGAGGATCTAAACAGGTCACTCGCTTTAGTCTCATATTTACAATCACTCTATAATATCGCCGTTAGGGGCTATATTAGTAGCGTGTAGACCTTTAGGGCCCTGTTGTAATTCGAAGGTAACATCTTGACCAGCTTTAAGCGTCTTGTATCCGTCCATTACAATAGTGGAGTAATGAGCAAAAATGTCGTTCTCGCAACCGTCTTCTACGATGAAACCAAAACCTTTGGCGTTGTTGAACCATTTGACTTTACCACAAGCCATACTTCTACATCCTTCTATAAGTTGACTAATTTAGTTATCCTAAACTGTATTGTTTGCTAGACTGACTAAGGTTTAATCAATCACCATTTGACTGTAGTTTATTTAAGCAACCAGTCAAGTGTTTTAGGTTATTTTTTAACATTTTATTTATTTTTTTATTCAAGTTTGCTTGAGTTACAAAGACAAGACTATATTTAATTATGAGTGGTATGAAAGATTCTGGTGTTATCGACACCGTTCGCGATAGTGAAAAGCAAAAGTTGCAGCCACCGCGAAAATATAAAGTTGTGTTAAACAACGATGATTACACGCCGATGGATTTTGTAATAGAGATCTTAATGACGTTTTTTAATATGGATAGCGATAGAGCAACTGATGTGATGCTGCAAATACATCAGCAAGGTAAGGGCATATGTGGTGTTTATAGCGCCGATGTAGCACATACCAAGGCTGAGCAAGTTAACCGCTACTCAAGGGATAACGAGCATCCACTGCTATGTAGTTGTGAGCAGGAATAAATACCACAAAGGTGAACTTTCATCTTTGAAGTGCGGTATAAAATTATTATCTCTGTAAGGGGTTGCCAATGCTAAATAAAGACTTAGAACTAACTTTGAACACTGCGTTTCGTGAAGCGCGTACACGTCGTCATGAGTTTATGACCGTAGAGCACCTTTTATTAGCTCTACTCGACAACCCATCAGCTGGAGAAGCGCTTAATGCGTGTGGTGTTGACGTTTCTGGATTAAAAACAGAGTTACTTGAATTTATTGATGAAACCACACCGGTTATTCCTGATTTAGAAGAAGAGCGCGAAACTCAACCAACACTTGGTTTTCAGCGAGTATTACAGCGCGCGGTATTTCATGTGCAATCTTCTGGCAAAAATGAAGTGACAGGCGTTAATGTGCTGGTCGCTATTTTTTCTGAGCAAGAAAGCCAAGCCGTGTACTTACTTAAAAAGAACGATATTTCTCGACTTGATATTGTTAACTTTATTTCTCATGGGATTGCCAAAGGTGACGACGAATTAGGCGATGATACCGACGATATTCATGAAGAGGTGCAAGAAGTAGCAAGCGAAGAAGCGAGTAAGCTCGACAGCTTTACAACTAACCTTAATATACACGCTAAAGAGGGTAATATTGACCCGCTTGTTGGCCGTGATAGTGAAGTAGAGCGCACAGTGCAAGTGCTGTGTCGTCGTAAAAAGAATAACCCATTACTGGTTGGTGAAGCCGGCGTAGGTAAAACTGCTATTGCCGAGGGCTTAGCCTATCGTATTGTTAACGAACAAGTGCCTGAAGTCATTGCAGATGCGGTTGTGTACTCTTTAGATATGGGCGCGTTACTTGCCGGTACCAAATACCGAGGCGATTTTGAAAAACGCTTTAAGAGTTTATTAAAAGAGTTACAAGCAAAACCAGGTTCAATTTTATTTATTGATGAAATTCACACCATTATTGGTGCAGGTGCTGCCTCAGGTGGGGTAATGGATGCCTCAAACTTAATTAAGCCGTTACTCTCAAGTGGGCAATTACGTTGTATGGGTTCTACCACTTACGGTGAGTACAAGAATATTTTTGAAAAAGATCGCGCCCTTGTCCGTCGCTTTCAAAAAATTGATGTGCTTGAACCTAGCGTTGAAGATACCACTAAAATTCTTAACGGCTTAAAAGATCGTTACGAAGCACACCATGGTATTCGTTATACGCAAAAAGCGTTAAAAGCAGCCGCTGAGCTAAGTGCCAAGTATATTAATGAGCGTCACTTACCTGATAAAGCGATTGACGTTATTGATGAAGCAGGCGCAAGCCAACGGCTACTGCCTACGTCCAAGCGTAAAAAAACCATTGGTGTATCTGATATTGAGATGATTGTGTCTAAAATGGCGCGTATTCCGCCTCAAAATGTGTCGTCGTCTGATAAAGAAACGCTGAAAAACTTAGACCGTAATTTAAAAATGTTGGTGTTTGGACAAGATCAATCCATTGATGCATTAACTTCTGCTATTCGCTTATCGCGCTCAGGTTTAGCAAACGAGAACAAACCGGTTGGTTCGTTCTTATTTGCAGGCCCAACAGGGGTAGGTAAAACAGAGGTTACCAAGCAATTAGCTAAATGCATGGGTGTTGAGTTTATTCGTTTTGATATGTCTGAATACGTTGAGCGCCATGCGGTGAGCCGTTTAATCGGTGCGCCTCCGGGTTATGTAGGTTTTGAACAAGGCGGCTTATTAACAGAAGCGGTGATCAAAAACCCACATGCAGTGGTATTGCTGGATGAAATTGAAAAAGCGCATCCTGATATCTACAACATTTTATTACAAGTTATGGATCACGGTACGCTAACAGATAATAACGGCCGAAAAGCTGACTTTAGAAACGTAGTAGTGGTGATGACCACCAATGCCGGCGTACAAGAAACCACGCGTAAGTCGATTGGTTTTAGTGAGCAAGATCACACACACGATGCAATGGGTGAAATTAACAAAGTATTTTCACCTGAATTTAGAAACCGCTTAGATAACATTATTTGGTTTAATCACCTCGAAAAAGAGGTTATTTTGCAAGTGGTTGATAAATTTGTTGTTGAGTTACAAGCGCAACTGGATAAGAAGTCAGTTAACCTTGAGCTTACTTCTAAAGCTCGTGAGTGGTTGGCTGATAAAGGCTATGACAAAGCAATGGGCGCGCGTCCTATGGCGCGTGTTATCCAAGAAGATCTTAAAAAGCAATTGGCTAACGAAATACTGTTTGGTGAGCTAATTTCTGGCGGTACGGTAAAAGTATCGGTTAAAGATAAAAAACTGCGTTTTGATTACGAGAGTGACTTAACGCCAGCCTAACCTAAAAAAGTTAGCAATTTAAAAAGCCTGCTTTATGCAGGCTTTTTTTATTTGCCAAAGAAATAGGCAACAAAAAACCCAGCAAAAGCTGGGTTTTTTGTTTATTAAATGTAATTACTGGCTACTACCATTAATTACATTTAATAAACGCTTAAAGCTAGTTTTCACTAGCCAAAAACTAAATCTCGTTTACGCACTTACTTAGCGAGCACGGAATACGATACGACCTTTCGATAAATCGTAAGGAGTCATTTCTACCGTTACTTTATCGCCGGTTAAAATACGGATATAGTTTTTGCGCATTTTACCTGAAATATGAGCCACAACTACGTGACCATTTTCTAGCTCAACTCGGAACATTGTATTTGGTAAAGTATCAAGGACTGTCCCTTGCATTTCGATTACGTCTTCTTTCGCCATGTTTAGCGTAACACCTCTTTAATAGTTAAACGCTGCAGATTTTGCCCAAAATACGCCAATAAGTAAAGGCGCAGGGGCTATTTTTGTAAATTAAATAGCCACCCACTGGTCATTGAGCTGTTTTTGGGCGGGTAAAAACTGGGTTTTATACTTCATTTTGTCACATTCATCTATTTGATAGCCTAAATAAACAAACTGTTTGTGTTGCTGTTTAGCAAATTTAAGCTGCTGTAATATCATTACAGTGCCTAAACTAAAGTGTTCGTAGTCAGGGTCAAAAAATGTATAAATAGCGGAAATAGCGTTGTCCATACAATCAGTTACAGCAACGGCTACTAAGTTTTCTTGATCCCAAAGCTCTATAAAGGTGATGGTTAACCAGCTACAAAACAAAAAACTTTGAAATTGTGATTTATCAGGTGGATACATAGAACCGTCTTGATGACGTAAACTAATGTATTTACTGTAAAGTGGGTAGTATTGTTCGCGTTCAACCTGTGAATATTTTACCTCAAAGCGGTTTTTTGCTTTGTTAAGTTTACGTTTTTGCGATTTTGTCGGCATAAACTCATCAGCTAAAACGCGCACAGAACTACACGCGCTGCAAATAGGGCAGTGCGGGCGATAAATTTGGTTACCGCTGCGACGAAAGCCTAATCCTAATAATGATTCAAACTTGTTGCTGCTGTAACAACTTGGGTCGAGTATCACCAGCAGTTGTTCTTGGCGATCAGGTAAATAACTGCATTCAAACGGTTGGCTTAGGCCTATACGAGCCGGAAGTTGTTCATTCATATATCGCGATTAGCTCCTGTGGCTGCCACATACTGGCAGCTGGGGTGTAACACTGTGCTTTATTAAGTTTAGTTAAAAATTCTTCACGTGGAATCACGCTGGCACCTAGCGACATTAAATAAGGATTTTCTAATTGGCAATCAATAAAATGCGCATTATGGCGTTTAAGCCAATTCACCAGCGCCCACATAGCCAGTTTGGAGCAATTTGTTTGATGATGAAACATTGATTCACCACAAAAAACGCCAGTTTGCATAATCCCATATAAGCCGCCTACAAGCTCTCCCTCACGCCATACCTCTAAACTATGAGCTAAGCCATTGTAATGCGCTTTTATGTACGCCTGTTGCATTTGCGGGGTTATCCAAGTGCCATCGGTATCAAGACGTTGATCGCGGCACGCTTCTATCACTTCTTCAAAGGCATGGTTAATAGTTACGGTGACCGGGTGCTTTTTTAAATGTTTTCGTAAGCTTTTACTAACATGAAAGTCATTAAGCTCAACAATACCGCGCTCACTCGGTGACCACCACATAATTGGCTCGTGTTCACTAAACCACGGAAAAATACCAGATAAATAGGCATTTTTTAACCGCGTTACCGATAAACATCCACCAATGGCAAGCAAACCATCTGGATCATCTAATGCATGATTGGGATCAGGAAAAGCAAAGTGGCTTTGAGCGAGTTGATAAAGTTGTTTAGTCATAACACCGATTGAATAACTGCATGGTCAAGACAAAGTGTAACCTGTTGCTTTAAAATCACAAACCACAAATTATTGTGTTGTCCATAGGGTTGAGCAGGGCTTACATTGCTGTTAGGTAAATTTTAGGCATAAAAAAAGCGCGTTAAAAAACGCGCTTAATTAAATGGTAAACTAATCGAATTAGCTAACCACTTTTACTGGTACAGCTTCACCTGCGTTGAACTTAGTTGTCATTGCTTCTTCAACAGGTGTAAACGATGTAAGGTCAATACCTTCAACCGCAGACTTATACTCTTCCATAGTCGGGAAACGACCAAGAACAGAAGATAGAACTACAACTGGCGTAGAACCTAGTAGTGATTCACCTTTTTTCTCAGATGTATCGGCTACTACACGACCTTGGAAAAGACGTGTTGATGTTGCGATAACAGTATCACCTGGTTCTGCTTTTTCTTGGTTACCCATACATAGGTTACAACCAGGACGTTCTAGGTATAAGATATTTTCATACTTAGTACGTGCAGCCGTTTTTGGTTTTGCATCGTCAAATTCAAAACCTGCGTATTTAGCAAGAATATCCCAATCGCCTTCCGCTTTAAGCTCATCAACAATGTTGTATGTTGGTGGCGCAACAACTAATGGCGCTTTGAATGAGATAGAACCGTTTTTCTTCTCAAGGTTACGTAGCATGTGAGCAATAATTTTCATATCGCCTTTGTGAACCATACACGAACCAACAAAACCTAAATCAACAGGCTTGTCGTTGTAAAAAGAAACAGGGCGGATCACATCGTGAGTATAACGCTTAGAAACATCATCGTTATTAACGTCTGGATCGGCAATCATTGGCTCAACGATTTGGTCTAAATCAACCACAACTTCTGCGTGGTATTTAGCGTTGTCGTCTGGAGAAAGTGCTGGCTCTTCACCAGATTGAATACCTGCAATACGCTTGTCGGCTAAATCGATTAGACCTTGTAGCGTTTGTGCTTCGTTTTCCATACCTTTGTTGATCATGATTTGGATACGTGACTTAGCAAGTTCAATTGACTTAATTAACGTTTCATCATTTGAAATACAGATTGACGCTTTCGCTTTCATTTCTGCAGTCCAGTCAGTGAAGGTAAACGCTTGGTCAGCCATTAGGGTACCAATATGAACTTCAATGATACGACCTTGGAATACGTTTTCGCCGCCAAATTGCTTAAGCATTTGCGCTTGCGTTGCATGTACAACATCGCGAAAATCCATATGCTTAGCCATTTTGCCTTTAAACGTTACTTTAACTGAATCAGGAATCGGCATCGCTGATTCACCGGTTGCAAGTGCAACAGCAACAGTACCTGAATCGGCACCAAAGGCAACGCCTTTAGACATACGTGTATGTGAGTCACCACCAATGATGATAGCGCGATCATCAATTGTAATGTCGTTCAATACTTTGTGAATAACGTCAGTCATTGCATGGTAAACGCCTTTCGGGTCACGTGCAGTGATCAAACCAAACTTATTCATAAACGCCATTAGTTTAGGAATGTTTGCTTGTGCTTTGCTATCCCATACTGATGCTGTATGACAACCAGACTGATAGGCACCATCAACAAGAGGTGAAATCGTTGAAGCAGCCATTGCTTCTAATTCTTGTGCTGTCATTGGACCGGTTGTATCTTGCGAACCAACGATGTTCACTTTAACGCGAACATTTGAGCCTGCGTGAAGTGGCGTATCTGATAGTACACCTACTGCATTACGGTTAAAGATTTTTTCAACCGCTGTTAAGCCTTGGCCTTCGTGTGAAATTTCTTTTGAAGGTGCATAAACAAGCGGCGTTTCAATGCCAAGAGTTTCAGCAGCAAACGTTTGTAGTTTTTTACCGAATACAACTGCGTAAGAACCGCCAGCTCTCATGAATTCAACTTTTTGCGGTGTGAATGCTGATGAAATATCAACAAGTTCTTTATCACCGTTATAAAGCTTCTTCTCTTTAGTATTGATTGTTAATACAGTACCCGTAGCAACAGAGTAGGCTTCTTCAAGCACTGCATCGCCATTTGCATCAGTTACTGTATTGCCGTCTGCATCTACTTTTTTAACCCAGTTTTTAAGGTCAAGACCAATACCGCCAGTTACATCAACTGTTGTTAAGAAGATTGGTGCAATACCGTTAGTACCTGCAACAACAGGTGCAATGTTGATGAAAGGAACGTATGGACTTGCTTGTTTACCAGCCCAAAGTGCTACGTTATTCACACCAGACATACGTGATGAACCAACGCCCATGGTGCCTTTTTCAGCAATAAGCATTACTTTAGCGTTAGGGTGTTTCTTTTGAAGGGCAACAATTTCTTGTTGTGCTTCTTCAGTGATCATGCACTTACCGTGTAATTCACGGTCAGCACGCGAGTGTGCTTGGTTACCTGGAGACAGTAAATCAGTTGAGATGTCGCCTTCACCAGCAATGTAAGTTACTACTTCGATTTTTTCTTCGATGTCAGGTAGTTTTGTGAAGAATTCAGCTTTTGAGAAGCTCTCTAGTAATTCTTTAGCAATTGGATTACCTGATTCGTAGGCCGCTTTAATGCGCTCCATATCTGCATCGTATAAGAATACCTGAGTTTTCAGTACTTCTGCAGCTTGTGCTGCGATTTTTGCGTCATCAGCAAAGGCTAAATCAATTAGCATTTCAATCGATGGGCCGCCTTTCATGTGTGAAAGTAGTTCGAATGCAAATTCTGGAGTGATCTCTGCAACGTGCTCTTCACCTAAAATGATTTCTTTTAGAAACTGTGCTTTAACGCCCGCAGCACTGGTTGTTCCAGGTAAAGTATTAAAAATAAAGAAATGCAGTGAATCTTTACGGTGCTCGTTATTAGTATCTTTAATTTGATTAATTATTTCTGATACTAGTTCAGCGCTATCGATTGGTTGTGGGCTTAATCCAAGCTCCGTTTTACGGGTTTGGATTTCTTCCATATATTTTGTATACAAACTCATAGAAAACTCTCGGTAATTTACTTGATATGAAGTTAAGCATTTTAACTGATTTTACAGTTTCTAGTAATGCCTAAATGAATAAAGCTTTTATTCCTGACGATAATTATAGCTAGTTTTACTTATATAATTTGACGGTATTTGTTGCTCACCCTTAGATCCTATCGCACCTGAGCCATTAATTGTATAAATAAGACTAATTTCAACTATAAGCTTAGTGAATGTTGGTGCGGATACAATTATCTCGGGCGTAATGTTTTGGGCACAAAAAAGGGCTGAAAATTCAGCCCCAAAAGTATGCTATGTATGCTTATAGGTTATCTAAAAAGCGTTCTGCATCAAGTGCAGCCATACAGCCAGTACCGGCAGAGGTGATAGCTTGACGGTAAATATGATCAGACACATCACCGGCAGCAAATACGCCTGGCACACTTGTTTGAGTTGCATTACCGTTAAGACCAGATTCAACCACTAGGTAGCCGTCTTTCATTTCTAGCTGACCTTCAAACATATCGGTGTTTGGCTTATGGCCAATGGCAATAAATACACCCGCTAAATCAAGTTCTTCAGTAGCATCTGATGCCACATCTTTGATGCGAACGCCGGTCACACCCATTTGGTCACCAAGCACTTCATCAAGTGTACGGTTATAGTGCATTACAACGTTACCGTTTGCTGCTTTGTCAGCAAGGCGGTCAGCAAGAATTTTTTCACTACGGAAACTATCACGACGGTGGATAACATGAACTTCATCAGCAATGTTAGACAGGTATAACGCTTCTTCAACAGCCGTATTACCACCACCAACAACCGCTACTTTTTGGCCTTTATAGAAAAACCCGTCACAGGTTGCACAAGCAGAAACACCACGACCTTGGAAATTAGTCTCAGATTCTAAGCCTAAATATTTAGCAGAGGCACCTGTTGCAATAATTAAAGCATCACATGTGTAGGTACCTTGGTCACCGGTTAGTGTGAAAGGGCGCTTAGATACGTCAACTTTGTTGATGTGGTCGAACACAATTTCAGTTTCAAATCGTTCTGCATGCTCTTTCATACGATCCATTAATGCAGGGCCGGTTAAACCGTGTGCATCGCCAGGCCAGTTTTCAACTTCAGTGGTGGTTGTTAGCTGGCCACCTTGTTGAATACCTGTAATTAAAACAGGGTTTAAATTAGCACGTGCAGCGTAAACTGCGGCGGTGTAGCCTGCAGGGCCCGAACCTAAAATAAGTAACTTACAATGTTTTGCTTCAGTCATGATCTTTTCCTAAACGTTTAATACGGTTTTAATGCGCCCGATTCTAAGAAAAACAAGCAGGAAGTAAATAAAAGATGAGATTATTTTTTTTCGCAAATTGCGAAGCTGTTCATTAATGTGTACTAGCAAATGACTTACAAGCAGTGCTCGACTAATAAATAGACTGTTAGCCAATAAAACGACGTTAATTCATGACCAGCCTGATTTTTTTTGTTATCTTTTAACTAATTTTGATTTGTCACTGCTTAATTATGTGACCTAAGTGAATAGGCAACTATGTTATTTTGGCAAGAGAAACCCGCATTTGGGTTGACTTCAAAAGACGTTAACGTCTTAACCAATGCGCAAGAATACCGTACGCAATTGTTAGATTTAATTGCCAACGCAAAAAAACGAATTTATATCACCACACTTTACTTACAAGATGATGAAGCGGGTCGTGAAATATTAGCCGCACTACACAGTGCATCGTTAGCTAACCCTTCGCTTGAAATAAAAGTACTGGTTGATTTTCATCGCGCACAGCGTGGTTTAATCGGTGCAGAAAAGTCAGAGGGCAATGCAAGCTTATATTGCGACAGCTTAGAGAAGTTTAATTCAAACGTTCAAGTGTATGGTGTTCCTGTAAAAGCCAAAGAACTGTTTGGGGTATTGCATTTAAAAGGCTTTGTTATTGACGACACACTACTATATAGCGGTGCCAGTTTAAATAATGTGTATTTGCAATATAGCGACCGATACCGACTTGATCGATACTTTTTAGTTTCGCAAAGCGAGTTATGTGACTCAGTAGTCGATTTTATCGAATCAACCTTATTGAGCTCTGAAGCGGTTCCAAGAATTGATCAACGACCGCTTAAACGCATGGCTGACTTTAAACTTGAACAAAAGCAACTTATGCGTGAGCTTAAATCGGCAAGCTATAAAAGTGCGCAACAATTGAATACTCATGCAATGGGCATTCGTTTGTTTTTGGGTTTAGGCCGTCGTAATAACGAACTTAATCGCTTAATCAAAGCGCTGTTTGATACTACCGAGCAAGAGTTGGTGTTATACACGCCGTATTTTAATTTTCCGGCTCCTTTAATGCGCTCTTTGCGTCGCTTATTAAAGCAAGGTAAACAAGTCACTATTGTGGTGGGCGATAAAACCGCAAACGATTTTTACCTACCACCTAGCGAGCCGTTTAGTAAAATTGGTGCATTACCGTATTTATACGAAACTATTTTGCATAAATTTGTAAAATCGCAAAAACGCCACATAGATAATGGCAACTTAAACGTTTACCTGTGGAAACACGAGAGTAACTCGTTTCATTTAAAAGGGATTTGTTGTGACCGTAAAGTGCATTTACTTAGCGGGCATAATTTAAATCCGCGTGCATGGGGGCTAGATATCGAAAATGGTATTCTGATAGAAGACCCTGAGCAAACGATAATGCGCGACATTGATAATGAACGCCAAGAAATTTTAAAGCATTGTCGTCGTTTAACCGGCCCTGATGATTTAGAAACTATGAGCGATTACCCGCAGCCAGTGAAAAAACTGCTTGGTCAAGCTAAGCGCGTAAAAGTCGACTTTATTATTAAACGATTTATATAACATTAGGGTCTGTTGACCACAGACCCTAAAATTTAGATACAAAAAAAGCAGCTAATTAGCTGCTTTTTTAATGCTTATACCTAAATTATGGCTTAGGTATAAGCGGTAACAATAATAGTTACGCGTTTTCTACTGCAGTGCGTGGGTCAACATATTCCATGTTGAACGCTTCAGCTACTTCTTTGTATGTTACTTGGCCTTTAATTACGTTTAAGCCTTTTAAGAAGTGAGCGTCATCTAGTAGTGCTTTTTTGTAACCTTTGTTTGCAAGGTTAATGATGAACGGTAATGTTGCATTATTAAGTGCAAACGTCGATGTACGTGGAACAGCACCAGGCATGTTAGCAACACAGTAGTGAACAACTTCATCAACGATGAAAGTAGGATCAGCGTGCGTAGTTGCTTTAGAGGTTGCAATACAACCACCTTGGTCAATCGCAACATCAACAATAGCAGCACCTGGCTTCATTGCTTTAATGTGTTCAGCAGTCACTAGTTTAGGTGCAGCAGCACCTGGGATAAGCACGCCACCAATTACTAGATCAGCTTCAAGTACGTGCTTTTCAAGCGCATCAGCTGTTGAGTAAATAGCTTTAACTTTGTTACCAAACTGTGCGTCTAGTGCACGTAGTACGTCGATGTTACGGTCAAGTACAACAACCTCAGCACCTAAGCCAACCGCCATTTGTGCAGCGCTACGACCAACCATGCCGCCACCAATAACAACAACTTTAGCTGGCTCAACACCTGGTACACCACCTAGTAACATACCACGACCGTGGTTTGCTTTTTCTAGCGCTTGTGCACCTGCTTGAATAGACATACGGCCCGCTACTTCACTCATTGGTGCCAATAGTGGTAAACCGCCGCGTGCATCAGTTACTGTTTCATAAGCAATACAGATTGCTTTACTTTTAACAAGGTCTTCAGTTTGTGGAAGATCCGGTGCAAGGTGAAGGTAAGTGAAAAGAATTTGGTCTTCACGTAACATTGCACGCTCAACAGCTTGTGGCTCTTTTACCTTGATGATCATTTCTGCTTTTGCAAAAACGTCAGCAGCTGTTTCTAAAATTTCAGCGCCTGCTTGAACATAATCATCATTTGTAAAACCAATGCCCATACCAGCGTTAGTTTCAACAATCACTTGGTGGCCGTGATTTACAAGTTCGCGAACACTCGCAGGAACCATACCTACACGGTACTCGTGGTTTTTAATTTCTTTAGGTACACCAATAATCATAATTTTGCCTTGTTAGAACGGGATAAAAATTTTCCACTATTATATTCATGCTAGGGTAGTGTGTCTCACCTTTTTTTAAGTTCTTTGTAGTGTTAGTATCTGTAAAATTAACTTTATTAGAATAAAAAACTAAAAAGCCATGCATAACTTATTAGACCGTATTGATCGCAAAATTTTAGTCGAATTACAACTTGATGGCCGCCTGTCAAATGTTGAACTGGCCCGACGAGTTGGCCTAAGCGCCACGCCCTGTCTAGAGCGAGTGAAAAAGCTTGAACGAGAAGGGTATATTTTAGGCTACAAAGCAGTGGTGGATCCTGCCAAACTTGGTCAAGGGCTTTCTGTGTATGTGGAAGTAACCATTACTAAAACATCGCCCGACGTGTTTGAAGAGTTTAGTGCTGCTGTTAGAAAGCACGAAGAAATTATAGAATGTCATTTGGTTTCGGGTAATTTCGACTTTTTATTAAAAACCCGGGTTAACGATATGTCAGAATACCGAGGCGTACTCGGTGATATATTATTAAAGCTGCCCAATGTGAGTGAAAGTCGTACCTACGTAGTGATGGAAGAAGTAAAAGGTGAAGAAGGCGTTGTTATTCGTCCTTTTGTTGCTTAATGATAAAGTAACAGCCTTTAATATACTTTTATTGTTGCAGCCAACTTTGCTTTTTTAATGAGTGTACGACTAAATAATAAAAACTTGTTCATAATCAGGCCATCATGGTTAAGATAAAGTGCATCAAAATACATTTCCTGCTAAGGTATTCTATTGCCAAGTGAGTGTAAAAAATAATAATGAGGGATAGGTAATTATGCGCCTAAACGGTGTACAAAGACTATTAGAAACGGGGCTCATCGTCAGCACCTTTGCAGCGGTATTTATTTTATGTGCTTTAATTAGTTTTCACCCAGCCGATCCTGCTTGGTCGCAAACGGGTGAATTTACCAATGTACAAAATATTACGGGTACAGCGGGCGCGTGGGTGGCCGACATACTATTACTTACCTTTGGCTGGCTTGCCTATTTTGTGCCAGCGGCTATTCAGCTGCTTGGCTATTTAGTGTTTAAGCAGCCACACCGTATTTTGCAACTCGATTACACCACACTTGGATTACGTATTATTGGCTTTGCGCTGTTTATTACCTCAGCCACCGCTATTAGCAGTATTAATTTTGATGATATTTATAATTTTTCATCCGGTGGGGTAGTGGGCGATGTGATTGCATCGGCGATGATGCCAGCGTTTAATTTTACCGGTACCTCTATTTTACTGCTGTGTTTCTTTTTTGCAGGGTTAACGCTATTAACAGGTGTGTCGTGGGTACAATTTGTTGATTACTTGGGTGATTTAATTGTTAGGTTATACCGCTTTTTGGTTACCTATGCTCGCGGTTGGATGCAACGCGAACGCATTGCAGGTAAAGTTCAAGACGAACAACCCGATGCCTATTTTGAAGACGACACACGCCAACAAGAACCTGAACTTGCTAATAAAACAGCAGACAAACCCAAAGCAATCGATAAACCCGCAACTAAGGTTAATGCCCCTCAAGACGACGAATTTATGCCGTTTGACGAGCTTGACCAAATACTCGATCAAGAAATTAGTTTTAGCGCCATAGACGATGAACCTATGGACACAGAAGCGGCGCTTAATGCGCTGGACCAAAGCCCAGTGGTTGAATCTGAAAAACCAGCCACAACGGTAGTTTCACCAGCAAGGCCAATTAACAAGCCTAAATCAGGGTTTCAGCCGCCGCCAACTGCCAAAGAGAAGTTTGAGCAATTATTAGAGCAAGAGCCACCACCGGGGCCATTGCCGTCATTGGATTTACTCGACAGACCCGACAAAGCAAAAAATCCAATTTCGCAAGAAGAGCTTGATAGTGTATCGCGCCTTGTAGAAACAAAACTACTCGATTTTAACGTGCAAGCTGCCGTGGTTGGAGTTTACCCTGGGCCTGTTGTTACTCGTTTTGAGCTTGATTTAGCACCGGGTATTAAGGTGTCTAAAATTACTGGGCTGTCAAAAGATTTAGCGCGCTCGCTATCGGCAATTAGTGTGCGAGTGGTTGAAGTTATTCCGGGTAAAACCTATATCGGTATTGAGCTGCCTAATAAATACCGTGAAATTGTACGTTTATCAGAAGTGATAAACGCACCTAAGTTTGAGCAAAACCCATCGCCGTTAACCATGGTGCTAGGTAAAGACATTGCAGGGCAACCTGTGTGTGCCGACTTAGGTAAAATGCCACATTTATTAGTAGCCGGTACAACGGGTTCAGGTAAGTCAGTGGGCGTTAATGTAATGATATTAAGCTTACTGTATAAATCGGGCCCTGAAGATGTTCGTATGATCATGATTGACCCGAAAATGCTTGAGCTTTCTGTTTACGAAGGCATCCCTCATTTATTATGTGAAGTTGTAACCGACATGAAAGAAGCCGCTAACGCGCTGCGTTGGTGTGTAGGTGAAATGGAACGCCGCTATAAGCTTATGTCGGCTTTAGGTGTACGTAACTTAAAAGGGTACAACCAAAAAGT
Organism: Pseudoalteromonas sp. P1-16-1b; assembly: GCF_001401785.1. GTDB lineage: Bacteria > Pseudomonadota > Gammaproteobacteria > Enterobacterales > Alteromonadaceae > Pseudoalteromonas > Pseudoalteromonas undina. Next base: position 127,885 of record NZ_LKGQ01000003.1, read on the forward strand.
AGTGGAAGCCAAAGAAGCGGGCTACCCAATTATGGATCCATTGTTTAAAGACACCGATGGCATGAAAGACGGCCCAGATGAACTGGACAAATTACCTAGCATAGTGGTGGTTATTGACGAATTTGCCGACATGATGATGATTGTAGGTAAAAAAGTTGAAGAGTTAATTGCCCGTATAGCGCAAAAAGCCCGTGCTGCGGGTATTCATTTAATTTTGGCAACGCAGCGTCCGTCGGTTGATGTAATAACCGGTTTAATAAAAGCGAACATACCTACACGTATGGCGTTTCAGGTATCAAGTAAAATAGATTCGCGCACCATACTTGATCAACAAGGCGCAGAAAACTTATTAGGCATGGGTGACATGCTTTATTTACCGCCAGGCACCAGTGTGCCAGAGCGTGTGCATGGCGCGTTTGTAGACGACCATGAAGTACATGCCGTGGTAAACGATTGGAAAGCCCGTGCTAAACCAAATTACATAGACGAAATTTTAAATGGTGATGCCACGGAAGATATTTTATTACCAGGGGAAGCCAGCGAAAATGGCGATGAAGAGTCAGATCCGTTATACGACGAAGCGGTCGCCTTTGTAATAGAAACCGGTAAAGTATCGGTATCATCAGTGCAACGTAAATTACGTGTAGGCTATAACCGTGCTGCACGTTTAGTAGAACAAATGGAAACATCAGGTATCGTGAGTGCTCCAGGACATAACGGCGCTCGCGATGTATTAGTACCTAATGGAGCAAATTAATGAAAAAATTAAGTAGTTTATTATTGGTATTGGGCAGTTTAGTTGCTATGCCAAGTTTTGCTGACGACAGCCAAGCATTACAAGATAAGTTATCGACCTTAAAAAGCTTTAAAGCACAATTTAAACAAAACGTAACCGACGGTGAAGGCCAATTGGTAATGCAAGGCCAAGGCAATATTGCGCTGCAACAGCCATTGATGATTCGCTGGCAGCAAACTAACCCAGACGACACCTTATTTGTGTCAAACGGCGATAAAACCTATTACTTTGATAGCTTTGCTGAGCAAGTAACTATTATGAAAACCAGCGGTTTAATTGATTCTACACCGTTTATATTGCTCACCTCTAAAGACCCTGCGCAATGGGAAAAATACAGCGTGCTTGCCACCGATTTAGGCTTTAGCATTACCCCAAATAAAGGCGTAGAAAGCCAAGTAGAGCAGCTTGATATTACTTTTGCTGATAACGAACAAGGGCTTGCAAAATTGGTAGTTAAAGATAACTCAGGCCAGCTATCTGCGTTTACATTTAGCAATGCACAGGTTAATACTGAGCTTGATAAAACAACTTTTGAATTTACCCCGCCAGCGGGTGTAGAAATAGACGATCAGAGTAACGGTGAGTAATTTAGGTTTTAACTTTGGACCCGATGTACGCCCACTCGCTGCGCGTATGCGCCCTTTATCGCTTAACGATTACATAGGGCAGCAACATTTACTAAGTAGCGACAAACCGCTACATCAAGCTATTGTTGCAGGGCGTTGTCATAGTTTAATTTTATGGGGGCCGCCGGGGGTAGGTAAAACTACGCTGGCGCAAATTATTGCCAACCATGCCGACGCTGAACTAATTCAAATGTCGGCAGTAACCGCTGGCGTAAAAGATATTCGCGATAGCGTAACCCAAGCGCGCGATAACTTACAAAGCCGTGGTCAGCGCACTTTGATGTTTGTTGACGAGGTACACCGCTTTAATAAATCTCAGCAAGACGCGTTTTTACCGCATATTGAAGATGGCACTTTTATATTTGTAGGCGCCACCACCGAAAACCCCTCGTTTGCGCTTAATAATGCGATTTTATCTCGCGCAAGGGTGTATGTATTAAAATCCTTGCAGGAAAGCGATTTATACACAGTAATAGAGCGCGCACTCAAACAAGACGAACAACTTAGCCAAAAGCAAATCGTGATTGCAGATAACGCCAAACAAGCGCTGTGCCAAGCAAGCGGTGGCGATGCTCGTAAAGTGCTTAATTTACTCGAGCAAGCAGTAGATTTAACCACTGAGCAAAACGGCCAGTTTCACGTTGATGAACAGGTACTCAGCCAAGTACTCCCTACGCATTTAGCCAAATATGATAAAGGCGGCGATGAATTTTACGATTTAATTTCGGCGTTTCATAAATCAGTGCGAGGCAGTTCGCCCGATGGTGCGCTTTATTGGTACTGCCGTATTTTAGCCGGTGGCGGCGACCCGCTTTATGTTGCAAGGCGCTTATTAGCAATTGCCACAGAAGACATCGGCAACGCCGATCCACGAGCGATGGAAGTGGCTTTAAACGCATGGGATATTTTTCAGCGTGTTGGCCCAAGCGAAGGTGAGCGCGCCATTGCACAGGCCACTTTGTACTTGGCTAGTGCACCTAAAAGTAATGCGGTTTATATGGCGTTTAATCAAGCCAAACAAGACGCTAAAAACGAGCCAAGCTACCCGGTACCAGAGCATTTACGTAATGCCCCCACCAATTTAATGAAAGACTTAGGCTATGGCGCAGAGTATCGTTACGCGCATAACGAAGAAGGCGCATTTGCTGCTGGCGAAAAATACCTACCGCCAGAAATGGATGGCAAACAATACTACCAGCCAAGTGATCGTGGACTTGAGCAAAAAATTAAACAAAAGCTCGATTATTTAAAAGAGCGCGACGCACAAAGCCCAGTAAAACGTTATGAGCATGATTAAACTTTACATGATGATAGCCCTTGGCGGAGCGTCAGGAGCCTGTTTACGGTTTTTTATTAGCGAAACCATGCTAAAACTCCTCGGTAGGGGATTCCCTTTTGGCACGTTGACGGTTAATATTCTGGGTTCATTGTTGATGGGCATTTTGTACGGTTTAATCGATAAGCAGGTTATTGCCGTGAGTCCCGCTAAAACCCTCATCGGAATTGGCTTTTTAGGTGCGTTAACCACCTTTTCAACATTCTCAATGGATTCGTTGTTGTTATTACAACAAGGTCACTTTATTAAAATGGCCCTCAATATCATCTTAAACGTGATGGTGTGTATTTTTATGGCTTGGCTGGGCCTTCAGCTAGTAATGCAAAAAGGTTAAAAAACTAACATGTTAGATTCTAAATATTTACGTCAAGATGTCGAACAAACTGCAGCACGTTTAGCCGCACGTGGTTATGAACTAGATGTAGCGGTAGTGACTGAACTTGAAGAAAAACGCAAAACATTACAAGTAAAAACGCAAGAACTTCAAAGTCAACGTAATGCCAGTGCTAAAGCCATTGGTCAAGCAAAAGCAAAAGGCGAAGACGCACAGCCATTGCTAGACGCAGTGGCTAACTTAGGCAGCGAATTAGACGCAGCTAAAGCTGAGCAAGACGAAGTGTTAGAAGCAATTAAACAAATTGCCTTAGCAATTCCAAATTTACCGGACGAGTCGGTACCAGAGGGCGCTGACGAAGACGACAACGTAGAAATTTTAACGTGGGGCACACCTAAAAAGTACGATTTTGAAGTTAAAGACCACGTTGACGTAGGGCAAGACCTAAACGGCTTAGACTTTGAAATGGGCGTTAAAATTAGTGGCGCACGTTTTACCGTAATGCGCGGCCAAGTAGCGCGTATGCACCGCGCACTTACCCAATATATGCTAGACACCCACACAGACACAAACGGCTACACAGAAATGTATGTACCGTACTTGGTTAATAGTGCAAGCCTTTACGGTACGAGCCAATTACCTAAGTTTGCGGGCGATTTATTTCACACGTTAGGGCTAGTGAACGATGATGGCGAGCAGCAAGCTGGCTTTAGCTTAATTCCTACAGCAGAAGTACCGCTTACAAACAGCGCACGTGATGAAATTTACGAAGAAAGCGATTTACCTATTCGCTTAACAGCGCACACACCATGTTTTAGAAGTGAAGCAGGCAGCTACGGTCGCGATACACGCGGTTTAATCCGTCAGCACCAGTTTGATAAAGTTGAACTAGTACAACTAGTAAAACCAGAAGATTCAATGCAAGCACTCGAAGAGCTAACAGGCCATGCTGAGCAAATTTTACAAGCGCTTGAATTGCCATACCGTAAAGTGATTTTATGTATGGGCGACATGGGCTTCGGCGCAGCTAAAACATACGATTTAGAAGTATGGTTACCAGCGCAAGACACGTACCGCGAAATTTCATCATGTTCAAACATGGTCGATTTCCAAGCACGCCGTATGCAAGCTCGTTTTCGTCGTGAAGGCGCTAAAAAACCAGAGCTTTTACACACACTAAACGGTTCAGGTTTAGCGGTTGGCCGTACACTTGTAGCCATACTAGAAAACTACCAACTAGCCGACGGCTCAGTAGTAGTACCAGAAGTATTACGCCCATACATGGGTGGACTTGAAGTGATTGGTAAAGCTTAAGGTTAGCTGTCAGCTGTCAGTTTTTAGCTATAAGCTTTAAGGAAGCCGCTGTTTTAACGAACAGCGGCTTTTTTGTTGACCAGGGTTCAGTTAGCAAATTAGCGAGAGTAAAGTTAGCGAGCTGTGAGATTAAAGTTTCTGCTCACCTGTAGATACAAGGGCGTGCTTTAGCGCGTTTATTTTTGATAAGGACCAATTTGTACTTTTCTAACCAGCTTTATAACCTAGAAAAAGGACTAATTACGCCATTAGCACCTTGTTGTAAAACATGCGTATAAATTTGTGTTGTTTTAACGTCCGAGTGACCCAACTGAGATTGTACGGTCCTTATGTCAGCTCCGCTTTGTAGTAAATGAGTTGCAAAGGAGTGGCGTAAAGTATGTGGCGTGATAAGTTTTGTTAACTTTGCCATTCTTACAGCCTTTTTAATCGCCTTGCGAACGCCTGTTTGGTGAAAATGGTGCCGTCTTATTTCTCCAGTTTCAGGATCGGCACTTAATTGATGAGACGGAAATAAATATTGCCAGCCTAAAGACGTATTAGCAGCTGGATATTTCTTTGCAAGTGCATGAGGCATCCAAACGCCAGCATATTGCTCATTGTGTGAGTCTAATTGTAAGTATTCATCAACCTGTGCGGTCTGATTTCTAAGTAAGGGGATTAACTCAGTGGCAAGCGTCACAATCCTGTTTTTATTGCCTTTACCATTCTATATTCGAATACTCTTATAATCAAAGTCAATATCTTGAACCCTTAGCTGAACAGCCTCCATCACTCTTAGTCCACTACCGTACATTAGCCCAGCAATAAGATAGTAACGTTTACTTAAATGCGACATGAGCACTTTAACTTCTTCTGGCGTCATCACTATGGGTAACTTGGGCTGACGCTTGCTTCTGATGAAAGTTAAGTCTAAACATAACTCGTTTTTATAATGTGTTTATATAAAAAAACTAATGCATTTAAAGCAGTGGCTTGAGTTTTAGGCGCTACGTTTTTTGTTAACACAAGGTAGTCCAAATAGCTGACAACTTCGTTATTTCCCATTGAAGCAGGATGTCTTTTTTATGAAAATGAATATAAGAAGCAATCCACTTTAAATAGGTATTAATGGTCCTAAGTGAGTATTGTCTAACTAACATATAGTCAGAAATGTAATTTAAAAATGGTGATTGTGTTTTCATAAATACCCTCAAACTTTGACTGTATGTATATACAGTTGTGGCTTGGATGCCCCTATAGTCAAGAAATCGACCCGATGGGTCGTTTTTGTCGGTTCCTAGTAAAATGTTAATTAGTTATATATTTGATATAGAATAATAAAAGATATTTTGTTATTAATTTAGATAAGATACTATAGATTCAATGTTGGGTAAAAAAACGACTCTTAGGGTCGATATTAAATTGTTAGGCATCCAGATGCGATTTGATTACATGGAATTCTTTTTAATTTAGAAAGTATAAGAGTTAGGTATTAATGGTCACAAATAAAAAAGAGTATTTTGAACAGTCCCGAGAACTTGGAATAGATTCTCGCTGTCCGATCATTGAGCACTGCCAAAGGCGAGCGGATACGTTAGCTTTGTTTAATAATGTTGACCTGAATAAAGCCAAGGAATTTGCAGATTTAAAAGAACCAATCATTGATACAGTAGGGCAAGGTGCAAGCTTAATTGGAGGTGGTAGTAATTTTATCGTATCAAACTTATGCCCCGAAGTGTCATTGTTTGAAAGTGAGCTTTCATATTACTCAAATGAACCAGTAACGAAAGCGCAATATGATAAGTATATGAACCCACAATCCGAAATATTGGAAACTGGACATTACTATCAATGCGCAGAATATTGCAAATATGAAAGAAGTCCTAGTCAATGTGATGAAAGCACAGTCAGAAAAACAGTATTTTCTTATTTGAAAACTCATCATCAATGGGTTTTTGGTACACTTATAACAGTCGCTGGGCTAGTGGTTGCAATAGTCGCACTGTAATCCAAGATACCTAACAATCTGTTTAAGAGTGATTCGCAACGCTTGGCATTTTTGCTATGCGTGGTGTTTAGTGTTTAAGGTGGTATGCGGTGGCATCGGTATTGCGTTGCTCACACCTTAACAGGGCGTTATGCGTCTAAAGTTATATAGGAGGATGGGATAATGACCCCACCAAGAGTATTTATTTCTTATTCTCATGATTCGGCAGAACATAAAAGCTGGGTTTTAGATTTTGCTACGACGCTGAGAAATAGGGGCATTGATGCAGTTCTAGATCAATGGGATTTAAAACCTGGTGATGATCTTCCTCAATTTATGGAAACCGAGTTAGCAGGATGTGATTATGCAATTCTTGTGTGTACTGAAACATATGTGGCTAAGGCAAATGCAGGAAAAGGAGGTGTTGGTTACGAAAAAATGATAGTGACCTCTTCATTACTCTCCAATATTGATAACAATAAAATCATTCCCGTTGTTCGACAGTCTTCTAGTCCGATACTTCCAACTTTTTTATGTTCAAAAATATATGTTAATTTCTCCAAAGATTCCGAAGTTGAATATTCTTTGGATGAGCTACTTAGAACACTTCTTCAAGCTCCTTTATATGAGAAACCGGAAATTGGTAAAAATCCGTTCAAACCATTATCCGGCTCAAAACCCGACAGAACGGCAGATGGAATAAAGGAGACAATGACTGCCATCGCCGCCGCGTTTGAGAATGAGCCGAATGAGAAGCTAAAAATAGGAAAGATAATGCATTTTACTAATATGCATCGTCTAAAGTTAGAACGTTATTTAAAACAAGCTTGTTCTGATGATCTACTTTTAATGGATGTTATCGATCGTTACTCCGTCACTGATAAGGGATTTGATTATCTAGTTAATCATGAAATTATCGACGCATAACAAACGTTTCAAGAGGGACAGTGCTCCTCACCCGTTTTAGTGGACACCTCCTCATTACTTTGAGGAGGCTAAAATGTCTAGATATACCCAACCTAGAAAGACATGGTTTTACCCTGTTAATTTTAAAATCAAAGCAGTCGAACTAAGCTTACGAGACGATGTCATGTCAAAGGACGTTGCCGAGGCGCTAGATATTCATCCGTTAATGCTGAGTCGTTGGCGAAAAGAGTATCGAGAAGGTAAGTTTAAAAACGTACCGCGCTATCAAAGCAACAATGAAACAATGAGTAAATTCCCAGCAAAAAAAGAGCTGGATAACATTCAAAAGCTTAAGAAAGAAAATGAGCGTCTTAAGCAGGAGAATGACCTGCTAAAAAAGTGGCAACGGTATCTGGCGGAAGTACATCAGAACGATTTGGATTCATCCAAAATTCGGACAAGCCTTAGGTGTAAAATACTTGTGTTCTTGGCTTAATGTTTCGCGTAGTGGGTTTTATGCTTAGCTTGATAGAACAGTATCAGCTAGAGCGCTGTCAGATGCTAATTTGTTGTTGAAGATAAAGCACGTTTTCAATGTAAATCATCAAACCTATGGTAGCCCACGCGTATTTCATGCGCTAAAAAAAGAAGGTATAAACACAAGCCAAAAACGTGTTGCCCGCTTAATGCGAGAAAACGGTTTAAGAGCCAGAGCCCCTAAGACTTACAGCAAACCGGCGAAGGTGAAGTTCTTTTATAAAGAGATAGAAAACAAACGCAAAGATAGTGAAAAGGCCACGGGGATCAATCAGCAATGGTCTGGCGATATTACGTATTTAAAAGTCGGCGTTCGTTGGCATTACCTTGCTGTGGTTATCGACTTATATTCACGTCGAGTAATCGGCTGGGCGTTTGGTAAAAACAAAACAACAGACCTTACGTTAAAGGCGCTAAGGCTTGCGATAAAGAAACGACAGCCAACAGAGAGTGTATTATTTCACACTGACCGAGGCGCAGAATACCGTGCTCACGTTGTACAAAAGTATTTGGCTAGCAAAAACATCAAAGCCAGTATGAATAGGCCTGGGTGCTGTACTGACAACGCAGAAGTCGAGTCGTTCTTTCATTCGCTTAAAGCAGATTTAATTCGAGGAAATAAATTTGAGAGCAGCGGTAAACTATTATCAAAATTAAAGGTTTACCTAAATTATTTTTACAATAGACAGAGATTGCATTCGAGTTTAGGATATAAATCACCTGCCGAGTTTGAATTGGCAGTTAATTGAAACGTGGACGGTGTCCACTTTATCGGGTGAAGATCACAAAAAACAGTTGGTTTTGCTCCTGCCTCGCTTATTTTAATCAACTGTTTTATTGCCTGTTAACAGGGCGTTAGCTTCCAAAGGACGGTAGTCATGTTAAAGTTGGATCTTAAATTTTGCGCATTTTTATTTGTCGCTGCGATAACAATGCACAATATTGAGGAGGCTCTTTTCCTTCCCTCTTGGGCAAATCCAATTGGAATTGAAATCTCATCTTCTGAATTCAATTTTGCTGTTGTGGTTTTAACCGTACTCGCCTACCTGTCTACTTACTTAGTAGTTTGGTGTGGGCGAAGAGGAGGGTGGGCCTATTTCTATACGGGATATGCTTTGGCAATGTTCTTGAACGTATTCTTTCCCCATCTATTGACTTCGATCCTGGTGCAAGAATATGCTCCGGGTACGGGTACAGCAATTTTGTTGGTACTACCTGCCTCATCATTGGTATTATATAAATCAATTAAGATCGGAGTTGTTGATAGAGCTAAGTTTTATATCACTGGACCTATTGTCGTGTTAGGAATGGCAGTTAGCGTCCCATTATTGTTCGCACTATGGCGGGCATTGATAAGCTAACAAGTTGCTTAAACGGATAAAAAACAGCTGGCTTTTGCTCGTTCCTCGCTAATTTTAGCCAGCTATTTTAATGCCGCTTAGCAAAGCGTTAGGTGCTATGTCGATTAAATTTGCTTTTCCTCATTTTTTAGAAGGGATTCAGACGCAGGAAACATATTTAAAGTGGCTGACTCGTAAGGCAGTTGCACACATAAAAAGAGATCGAAATAGAGGGAACGTAGTCGCAACCACATCAAGTTATAAAGTGGCAATTCATGAAGCGGTTTGTGAATCCGGTGGTTTTGATTTTTACACTGGTGAAAAACTAGATTGGACGTTGCTTAGTCAATATAACAACGATGATTCTAAAAAACTCAAACGAGAGTATAAAAAGCGGTTTTCTCTTTTACCTTCTGTAGATCATGTGGACGACGGACTATCTCATGCAAATTTTAAAATTTGTGGTTGGCGTATAAATGATTGTAAAAACGACTTAAGCCACGAGGAACTCGTCGATGTTTGCAAAAAGATCATAAGGCATTATGAAAAACGCACCTAACAAAAAAATTATGTGGGACACAAACACGCAGGCTCTGCTTCGCAGTTTAGCCTACATGTTTGTGCCCCATATTTAGAAGTTATACGCTACTGGAGTTTCAATTTGCCATTGTACAAATTTATTGAAAGAGAGTTCTTAGATTCATTTTTTACTACTGGTTGCCTTCGCCTAGGAACTATTTATGATTTTAAAGATATTGTAGAACATGGTATTAGTCGTGGCGACCATCTAGAAGGACAGCATGGAGTTAAACGAAGCAACAACGGAACATTGGAGTTAACTAAAGACAAGCATGAGCCTATAATTTCCGAGATGTTTAAAATGGAAGGTGAAGGCTCTGCAACAATTAACGGTGGAACTTTCGTGGTTACTAGAAAGTCACCTAACGGCTTTATTTTTTGTACTAGCAATCAATTTACAGAGAAACTATTTTATGATTGGGAACGAGAAGAAGGCCTAGATGCATGCTACGAGATTTCAAATGTAAAAGGGTTTATACAAGCAATTAATAAAGCGATTGCATCTGGCGCATTTTTTTACATGAACTCCGATGTAACATATAGGGATGAAACCATTGACTACCGCTCTGAGCATGCAAATATTAATCCTGCATTTACTAAATTCAAAGATAAATATGGTTGGCAATGTGAAAACAGAACTGTTTGGGGCCCTAAAGGGCCTTGCTACACTTTGAATCCTTGGATTGTTCATGTTCCAGAAGCTATCAAGTATTGTAAACCTTTGGCATTTATTGATAACGGAACAATTACGTATGCAAGCGTATAACAAGCACTTTAAACGGAACAAAAACAGTTGGCTACGTTTCGCTTCGCTCCACATTATAGCCAACAATTTTTGTCCGCTTAAGTGGGCGTTAGTTTTCAAGGAAATTTATGGGGTCAATTTTGAGACTATTTTGTATTAGCTTAATCATGTTTGTATCTGGATGTGCAAGTATTTACGGAGTTACTGGTGCTGATGAAGGAAAAAAGGTTGGTGATTCGTTTGAGTATCACGTAATACACCCAGGTTTAGATGTAACAATCATTGAACCATATAGTGAAAAATTAATTCCTATAGAAACTATTGGTAAAAGCTCTCCCTCGCCCTTAACCCATACGATAAAGTTCGGGACTTCCGAGAAGATACATATTTTAAAGATCGTTGGGAAGTATGAGAAGGACTTGTATCTTGATGATACATACTATGGTTCTATCTGGAATGGAGATGTACTTGTAAAAAATGGAATACTATTTATTAATGGTAGAATTGCTGACAAAATTGAAAACTAACAAACCAAGTCATCGGAAAACCACTCACTGGCTTCGCCAAAACGTTCGTATTTTCCGTTGCTTGGGACGTTAGTGCTATTTATGGAGTATTACTGTGAGCACAGAGCAAAATGTAAGAGTAATAATGGAGCCTGCAGATAAAAAAGATGGCTGGGATATTCTAAAAATATTGGGAATAGTAATCATCGCTCCCTTGATAGCCTTTGTCGGCACGATGTATACAAATGCACTTAAAGAACAAGAAATTAACGTTAAGAATATTGAGTTAGCTGTGGATATATTAAAGCAAGAGTCTGATAAAACGGATAAATATGTCAGGCAGTGGGCAATAGATACAATTAATGAGTATTCGAAAGTAAAATTGACAACGAAGGCGCAAGAAGCACTAAAAGAATCTCCAATTGTTAGCTCTATATCAGGTATCAGATTCGACTTGAATATAATGAAAGACTTCGTAAGTAATGAGAACGTCCTTCGTCTGATAGGCTATAACGATAATCCCGAAGATATTTTCATTGAGTCTGTCACCATATTGGGAGATAAAAATTCTGGCTGTGAAAAGACTCTGAAAATAGGAACTAGATTTAGTAGCTACTCATCTTCTATTGCACCATTATTATCAAAAAAAGATTTATTAAGTTGTTTAAATGCTGATGAATTGACTAAGCAAGGCTATGAGTTTGCTGAAGTAACTTTGAAACCTACTCTAGACATGAGCTATCTAATTAAAGCGGGTGGAGGAATGAGTTCCAGAAATCTTCCATTTGCAGTAAACGTTGAGTATCGAAATGGTAGCTCCAAGGCATCCTCTTTATTTGGTGTCCATTTACATTTTGTGCAAATACAGCACTAACAAGGCGCTCAAGCAAGGACACAGTAAACTGTGCCGCTTAGCTTGGCGTTAGAACTACTAGGGAAGAATCGTGGACACATTGAAGAAGATCCTATTTTTTGACGTATTTCCCTTCTTATGTAGGCTGATTGGGTGCGGATTCTTAATTATCGCTTTATATGGAATCGGTTTTCCGCCGAAAAGTGAGATTGGTACTACATCAGCTTCGCTTCTAGTTTTATCTCTGTTTTTCATGTTGTTACCGTTAGCCAAGAAAATTAGTCTTGGTAAATTACTCACCTTTGAGCGAGAAATCGAAAAGGTGAAAACTGAAGTTACAGACTTTAAGGGAGAGACAAGAGAATTTCTTAACGTTTACAGTAATATGATTACCGCAATATCAAATACTGTGAATCAGACTGTGAATGTTCATCTGCCAGGAAAGGAGCAAGTCCAAGAAGCTAAAGAGGAGTTGAGATCAACAATTAATCAGGAAGATAATAGCTCAAATATCGAAGATGAGTTGCAGGAATACATTAGTCTTTCAGGCAATGATATGAATTTTGCGCTAGCACGCTTACGGATGGACTTGGAAAAATCAATGCGTGCCATTTTGGGTAAAAGAACTCAAACGTCAGATCCTATGGAAATGAAATCGAAATTCATGTCAGCTAGGCAGCTCTTCAAAGAGCTAACGGTTCAGTATCCCAACTATAAAGGAATGCACAGCTCTTATGATTACATACTTAAAATATGTAATGCCGCAATTCACGGTCAACAAATATCTAACGGGCATGGTCAAGAGGCCTTATACATGGGGCTCCAAATGTTAAAAGAGTTAGAACGTGTGCAAAATTAGTTCTAACAAAACAATCAACCGGACTCCGCTAAGCGTGGTTCGCTTTGCTCACAATACCACGCTTAGCTACGCTCGGTTATTGTGGCGTTATAGGGCAATGGACTTCGGAATTAAATGAAAGTTTACGGATATACAAAAGAACAGGTGGAGGCAGGTACTGAAACACCCTCAGTACTTTCAGAAGTTACATTTGTTTCGAACCCTGATGAATTACGCAAACTAGCAAACGCTATAAATAATATTGCGCAGGAAATTGAAGAGAATCCAGATGACTTTGAACACGGCCATTTAACTGATAATAACGGGGCTTTTTCAGATACGAGTATTATCGTGTTTAATGACGAAGCCCTATAACAATGCGCTTAAGCTTAGGACGCAGTAAACTGCGCCGCTTAGCATGAGCGTTAGTTTTCTTATGATGATTCGTTTTATATTTTTAAGTTTGTTTATGATTGCAGGGACAACTATGGCTTCAAATGAAATAGGAGTACCTGAAGGAGTTTCGGCTGAAGATTGGGAAGCCTATCTAAAGCACAAAAAGGATTGGGAAGCCATGCTTCAGCAAAGGTTTGAAAGTGAACTCAAAGCGAATCCTCCTTTACCTCCTTGGGAAAAATTCCCTGAATATGAACCTAGCAATATATTTTGGCGAATGGGAACAGGTGAAGAGCATCTAATCGATTATTTTGGCGTTTATTTAAAGTACGCAAGTAAAGACGATATTCAAGCATATAAATTGAAATAACCCGCTCCTAAAATTTGGGAAAATTGGTATAACGAAAACTAACAAGTTAATTAAACAGTGGACGCAAAACAGCAGGCTTGCGCTTATGCTTCGCTTAGTTTAGCCTGCTATTTTTCGCCGTTTATTAAGGCGTTATATTCAAGGAGATACAATGGACATTTGGAGTTTACCTTATACTTTTGAGTATGAGGGTCGAAAGGTGAAATATGGGATTGAAGGAAAAGGAGAGCCTCTTGTTTTAGTTCATGGTACGCCTTGGTCATCATTCAACCTTAGGCACTTGATTCAAGCACTTTCGAGCCACTATACAGTCTACTACTTTGATTTACTTGGTTATGGTGAATCAGATAAAAGTGATGCGGATGTATCTTTAAAAATACAAAATCAGCTATTAGACTCATTAATAGGTCATTGGCAGCTTGAGTTACCTTATATTGTGGGGCATGACTTCGGCGGTACGACAGTACTGAGAAATTACTTGCTGAATCAACGAAAGTACAAAAAGATAGTTGTAATTGATCCAGTTGCGTTATCTCCTTGGGGCTCACCATTTTTTAAACATATTGAAAAGCATGAAGAAGCCTTTGCAGGAGTGCCTGATTTCATCCATTCAGCAATCGTTGAAGCATACATAAAAACAGCGTCATATCAGCCATTATCTCAGGAAACAATTGACGGTATTCTCCGCCCTTGGTCTGGAGATGAAGGTAAGAAAGCTTTTTATAGGCAAATAGCTCAAGCTGATTCAAAGTATACGGATGAATTTCAAGATAAATTCTCTAGCTTTGATGTACCCACATTAATTCTTTGGGGTGAAGAAGATCAATGGATCCCTGTTGAGCAAGCTCACGTACTTCATAGTAAAATTAAAGGCTCTAAGTTAGTTACAGTGCCTGAATCTGGACATTTGGTTATCGAAGAAAAACCAGAAGCATTGGTTAAAGAGATCCGAGAGTTCTTCGAAAGTTGAATATAACAAAGCATTTAAGAGTGATTCCTTACGCTTGGCAGTTTCGCTTCGCTCAAGTGTAGCCAAGCGTGCGTCACACCTTAATGCGGCGTTAGTTTATAGGAGAGTTTAGTGTTAGATTTTTTACCCATAGTATTTTTGGTAATTACTGGTCTTGGTGCAATTGTTGGTGGCACTTGGGATTCGACTAAAGAGGGTACAGATAAACTTACTACGCCTGGCAGGGTAGCTGCGATTACTCTATTGTTTTCTACAATCTTTTCTTCTTATGTGGCTTATAACAATTATGAATCGAAACAACAAAAAGAAACTTATAAAATAGAGATATCTTCAATTATTGCCAATCAAGTTAATGAAAGTATAAGAGAACTACTTGCACCTTTCAGAGCTTTATATATTGAAAATACTGGAGGGTACTACTTACCTGATGAAGAAATAACTTTATCTATGTTACTAACTCCTGAAAACATTAAAAAATCACAAGCAACATGTTTTAAAGATTTGCCTAAGACCTTTACAAGTTCGAGTGGAAGAACCTGGGATGAGAGGTTTTCAGTTGGTATTTCTAGAGGTGTACACAAATTAAAGCAATTAAAATTAGTTCACTCTAACCACATAGATTCCAATTTATTGAAGAGCATATATGATTTACTAGACAATGGAATTATGACTATTTACGCTTATTCTCCACGAGAAAAAAAGCCTGAAAATGGGAAAGAACCTTTACATGACAAATGCTTTATTGGCCAGCCAATAGGGTCTCATAAGCAGTATTTGACCATGATAAAAACTATTTCTGATGCTAATAAATCAAATGTATTTATAAACTAACAAGTCACTGAAAAGGACAATGCTAACAGTTTGCTCAGTTCCGCTTCGCTTCACATTTTAGCAAACTATTTACCAGCCCCTTATTTGGGCGTTATGCGCCAGATGCGAATTCGAATAATTTTATTTGTTAAAACCAAAGGTGGTCAAATCTTGACTTCAGACATCAGCACTTAAATTTACAAAAACGCCTTAATTCAATCTGTTATTTTTCCTCTAAAAGCGAAGCGTCTCTTATCCTCTTTGTGAATTAATGTTGCTTTGCCAACATAAGTTTTGTGCGTTTGGGGAGAGTTATTTTTAGCAAATTATAATTACGATATAGGCGTTGGTGAAAAGCCATTTGTTTACTTATTTATAAGGTGGGTTGTTTTCATAAGTGTTTGTAATATAGTGTCTATTAATTAACCTAAATATAGAATAAGGAACATTCATGGAATTAGCCAAAACCACAAGTTTGAAATTTGAAGTAACAGAAACAGGTCATCAAATAATACAAGCTAAAATAAACGGGCATAAAGTAAATTTAATTTTAGATACAGCAGCGGGTGCATCTGTTTTAGATAGGGCATGTATTCAAAAGCTTGGAATAAAAGAAGTGTTTAGTGAAGAAAATGCCGCAGGTTTAGGTACAGCCGACCACAAGATGGGCTTAATAGACGTTTTGAAATTTGAATTAGCAGGGCAGTTGTTTGAAAGCACAGAGTTTGTATCACTAAACCTAGACCATGTTCAGGTAGCTGGTGGTGACAATATAATACATGGATTATTAGGCTCTCCATTTTTTAGAAAATACCAAGCGGTGCTAGATTTTAGCACTGATATACTGACAATTAATGAGCCATTAGCTGATTATGAGTAATTAAAGCGACTTATTTAAGCCGCAATTTTGCATATTATACACAGCGTGATAAGTCGGGTTGTCTCAAGTAAATTTATCATTTTTGTCGGATGGCGTGACTTCGCCACTTATCCGACCTACGTCTAGAGGTAGGTTGGTTAAGCCAAAGGCGCCACCCAACAAAGTTCTACGGTTCTATCGAGCTCAGTCTATAAATTGTACTTAATTTATTCAACTGCTTTTAAGCGTTTTGTTATGGCTTGTAATTTTTCTTCTAGTGTAAAAGACAGGACTAAGGTTTCTTCTACAATTTCTTTCGTCTCATCAACTAACCCGACTAGCTCCGACTCTTGCTCTTCATCTAAACCTAGAGTGATCATTTTTGATTGTATAGCTTGAGATAAGTCATTAACGAGTATTTTTACTTGCTTATCTTGCTCTGAGCATAGTTTTTTTATGGTACTAAAATCATCAGCGAGTTGGCTTTTGAGGGTGTTTAAAGCTTGTTGACGTATCGTCGCTTTTTCTAATTGCTGTTCAATAAATTCCATTCGGCTTTCTATAATAGTAAGTAAAATAGCAAAATTATCTCGAAGTCGTCCGAGTAAGCCTTCGTCTTTTGCATTTATTCCTTTTACAAGTATTGAGCAAGCAGGCGCGTTAAATAATAAGTTAGAGCTAAATGGCACTATTCGTTTTGCTCTTCTGCCTAGTTCAAGAATTTCTTTTTCCAGTTCAGAAATAGTTTGTTTTGGAAATTGGTGATATTGGTTTGCTACCCTAAACTCTACACAGCAGCTAGCGCCTGCATTGGTAAAGTACTGCTGTACGTTAGCAAATAATGCATCTAAATCGGTTACGTCAAGGTTGTCAGTAAAGAACGAGACTAACTCTCCGAGTTCACTTGCTTGTTGCATTGACGTAAAAGCAGTTGTAGAGGCAACATCGTACATTTCTTTTAGATTATTTCGCTCTGTAATACGCAGTTCAACACGCTTTAATTTTTCGTTAAGTTCCTTAAAGTCTACTGGCTTGGCAATATAATCATCGCCGCCATACCCATATGCTGTGAGTTTGTCTTCACTTGATGTTAAAGCGGATATAAATATAATTTCGCAATCATCGTATTCACCGGATTGTTTTATTTGTTCAACTAAATCATAACCAGTAAGGCCATTACTAAGTAAAATATCCATTAAGACGACTTGTGGCTGGTGCTGTTCCATTAGTGCTAATATTGGCTCGGTTCCATCAGATGAAGCAATATCGTGTTGCTTAGAAAGCGCAATTTCCATGATGTTTCTATTTTGAGGGTTATCGTCAACGGACAATATTTTCACTTTGACTCCTTAATTTCGTTATTGTCGTCCTATCTTAAATGATATTAGTCATGGAAATGGCTACCCGCAAATAATAAATTCATGTACATTTTCATGGAGCACTTAAGTAACACCACATTAAAAGTTTATTATGATAGATACTTTATTCATTTGTTTATAATCCTATAAATGCGCCGAAATCGTCATGAATGTCATTAGTAACACTACAATAATTACTTACTATTAGCTTCGTGGCATAAGAGCCAATCGACGTTTGAACTTCAAGGTCATGAGATTAGATATCATGTGCAAGTGGAGGAGGGAGCGCCGTGTTTATTACTGAACCATGGTTACTCAACCAATCAATGGGCTGAGCTCACTCAACACTTAAAGGTATTTACCCTCGATATGCTGGGCTTTGGCTTTAGTGACAAACCGCAAAATGTTACTTACATCATAAATATGCAAGCGGATTTACTGACTCGCTTTTTAAAGCTTTTAAATGTAAAAATAGCGCATGTTTTAAGCCACGATTACGGTGATACGATAGCGCAAGAGCAACTTGCTAGGAGCAATTTAAATGAGCCGCATGCCATTAAAGTACAAAGCGTTTGCTTTCTCAACGGCGGGCTATTCCCTGAAACACATAAACCGGTATTACTGCAAAAACTGCTACTTAGTCCACTTGGCGGATTTGTGTCGCGACTTGCGAACTATAAAAGTTTTAAGCGTAATTTTGACAATATGTGTTCTATACCACTTGCTGAAAAAGAGCTAAACGAATTGTGGCAGTTAATTGAATACAAACAGGGTAAGCCAGTCATGACAAAACTGATTTATTACATCACAGAGCGTAAATTACATCGTGCTCGTTGGGTTGGCGCTTTAAAGCACGCTGAAATACCCATGTGTTTAATTTGCGTTATGGACGACCCCGTTTCGGGTCGTCATATGGTTAAAGGCTATACGAGCTAATCACTAATCCAGATATTATTGAACTGGAAGGGGTAGGCCATTACCCCTAATTAGAACAGGCAAATCAAGTAACCAAATGCTTTATTGAATTTCATTGGCTAAAGGTGAAGCATTAGGTTTTAAAA
Source organism: Pseudoalteromonas sp. P1-16-1b (assembly GCF_001401785.1). Classification (GTDB taxonomy): domain Bacteria; phylum Pseudomonadota; class Gammaproteobacteria; order Enterobacterales; family Alteromonadaceae; genus Pseudoalteromonas; species Pseudoalteromonas undina. The sequence continues at coordinate 146,388 of NZ_LKGQ01000003.1, forward strand.
GTTAGATGTTGAGATAGGTACTCTTGACACTAAAATCTTTGAAAAGTATATTGGACTAGTTAGAGGAACTAATAGAATTGTTAAACAAAAGTATTTTAGCAATTATTACTAATGATAATGGAATATAAAATGGATTCAACAGCTGCGAACCCTCAAAAACACTCTCTTACGCTCGATATTTTTGAAGAGCATCTTCATAGAGCAATCGATAAACCCACTGTTAATTATCGTATGGTACGGGTAGGGCCCTCTCGAAATGGCCGAGGTACCAAGCTAAAAGTTCATAACGGGGCTCATAAAGCAACTTGGGCTAAAACGACCATTAATAGTCGTTTAAGAACCATAAATATTGATGTTTACCTTAATTTTAAACAAAACAGTTTGCAACAAGGCGATTATCTTAAATTAAAAACGTTGGCTATAGCTGGTATTAAACAATATTGGTCAAATACGATTACAGTAGCGGGTGTGCGTTTTAATGTAATAGTTAATCCTTTACATAAAAGTAGTTCTGATGCCATTCCTGTAGACCTAGAGATAGAAGAAAGTGAAAGTTATGGTCGTTCAATGAACCCAGCTATATTAGGTATTGATGCGAGTTTTATTTATCAAAGAGGCGCACCTCGCGCAACAGAGAAACAAGTTGATGATGAATTTAAATTAGTATCAGCTCATGAATTTGGTCATTCAGTATTGATGTATACAGGTGGTATTAGCATGTCTTGGGGGCATAAAGGCTCCACTAACGTATTATTGCAGAATGTGAAGCCGTCTACGCCAGGTTACCCTAGTAGTGGTAGGATTGATTTAATGAAGTATTATGATACTAATAAAAGGTCTCCAAGTGCATTCCAGAGAGTCAAAAATTCAGCCGCTATCGAAATAGATATTCAACGATTAATATGGAGTTCAAAAATTGTATGGACGGTTTAAAGTTTTGTTTTAAATATTCATTTCTTCTTATAGTTCTTCTTTTTCTTAATGGTTGCTCCAATATCTATTGGGGTAGTATTAAAAATAACACCAGCGAGGTAATTAATGTAAAACTTACTTTTTCTAATAAACATGGCACTCATTTTTTAGAGCTACAACCAATCAAATCACAAGAAAATGAGCTTTGGCATTATGAGCAATCTTCATTGGTACTGACTAAAATAGATAAGAACTTATCTAAAGTTGAAGCAATAAATAGTGAGGGATGTACTGTTATCTTCAATCGAGAGGCAATTGATAAAAAAGTCGAGGAACATCAACTAGAAGTCGTTATTGAACCACAAGACTTTATAGATGCTTGCGCAAAACAATAATAAGCTTATAAAGACCTAGCTCAAAAAATGAATTATATGTGAGTGATATATTTTAGATAGATTTATAGTCTGATAAAAATTTAAAAGGAATAAATATACTCATATTTTATTCTTATTGGTTCTTTGATTCTGGAGTTTAGCTATACATTCTCCTTAGCTACTTTATTGCTTAACCAAATATCACCCATTAACATGAATATAGACTATTTTATCCATTAAGTAGTGCACCCCCTCTATTGATTATGCCTCTTTAGTCTTTGCTAGACTCAACCTCTGAGATGTTGCTAAAAGTAAAAAAACAGATACCTATCTTATATGCTTTTTCTTTGCTTCATTGAAACTTACAAAGATAATTGAGGGGAAGTTTATTAATACCGTTTTAGAATATAAAAGTATCTTCTCCAGATTATCCAAAACAAGGAAAGATTGATCTCATAAAGTATTACAATGACACAAAAAGCACCGCTAATCTGAAGCAACGGATTACACGCAGTGAAGCGATTGAAGTTGATATAAAAAAGATTAATTTGGAGTTCAGAGGTTCTATGGAAAGATTAAAGGTATTAATTTTTGGATTACTAATAACTTTTGTATTGAGCTCATGTTCAAGTATTTACTGGGCTAGTGTTAAAAACTCTACGGCTGAAGAATTAATGGTTAAAGTGGTGTTTAAAACTGAGTACGGTACTCAGGTAATGGGCATGCCATTAAAAGCAGGTGAAGTAAACGTTTGGCAATATGAACAGTCATCAATTGAATCAAAAATAATGGATAAAAGTTTATCTTCAATTGAGATAAGTGACGGCAGTGGCTGTTACTTAGTTTTTAATAAAGAAGAGATAAAAAAGAAGGTTAAAAATACAACGCGGCAAATCGTAATTTCTCCTGATGACTTTCAAAAAGCCTGCGAGAGGAAAGTTAATTTAAACACACCATAAAAATCTTTTAGTAAAGCACCCCTAAAGGGTCTGACTTTAAGTATGAATTTAGCTTGCTGCTACTTTTAGTCTCGTAGGTTTTATTTTAATGTTTAACTTTTAAAATAAATCCTACGAGACAATCACCATTCATTTAAGTGAAAATCACTTTGGCGTTATCTGCATTAACCTTGCCTCTTTTCCATCCGTTAATATCGCCACATTACCTTCAGCAGTGACAAACACATCTCTGAGCCTTCCTGTGGCTTCTGGAAAAATATGCGACTGGGTGTATTCACCATTTGCTAAATTAACGCTGTAGAGCTTTTTATCGACCAATGTAGTAATAAGCACGTGGCGTTGCAGTGAAGGGAAGGCTGCATGCTTAGAGCCATAATATGCCATGCCTGATGGCGCAATTGAGGGCGTCCAATCTACGGTTGGTTTAGCCATGCCTGGGTAGTCTCTAAAGGGCGAAATACGTGCTTGCGAGTAGTCATCACCGTTGGTTATTACTGGCCAGCCGTAATTGGAGCCAGGCTTTAAATAGTTGAGCTCATCACCGCCTGCGGGGCCGTGTTCGTGGCTAATGATTTGCTTGGTATCGTAATCATAAACCAAGCCTTGCAAGTTACGGTGTCCGAGTGAATAAATGGCATGCGCGGTAGGGGTTTCATGTTTAATAAACGGGTTATCGCTTGGAATAGTGCCATTTAAATTAATTCGTAGCACTTTACCTAATTGGCTGGTTATAACTTGTGCTTGCTCGCGGTAGTCAAAGCCATCACCACTTGAAAACAATAAGCTATTATCGGGAAGTACAAGCGCCCGGCCAGAGTAATGCTGTGGTGTGCCCTTATCGGTGGCAACTTTATAAATAATTTTTGGCGTTGAAAATTGCGCACCATCAAACTTAGCTTTGGCAATAACGAGTCTGTTTGCATCAAGCTCACCTTGGGCATAAGTGAATATTATTTCTTTTGATTCACTGTAATTTGGCGAAAGTACTATATCGAGTAAACCGCCTTGCCCTGCAACGTATAAGCCCTCGAAGTTTATTTTAACTCGGCTTTGTTGGTTGTTTTTAATGATGACAACATGGCCATCACGCTCTGTAACTAACCACGTATTGTTTGGGAGCTTAACCATGCTCCATGGTGAATTGAGATCTGTTGCTAAGGTACTAGCAGTATATTGCTGTGTTGGTAATTCGGCACTGACGTTACAAGAAAACGTTAAAAGCGAGAGTAGCGTAATACAACGTAGAGATTGTTTACCCTGCAAGCCTTTGCTAGTGTAAGGAAAAAGTTTCATTTTAAGTTGAGATAACCATGCAGTTTTTAACACGTACACTCCCTTCATTTTTAGTTTCTTGGTTACTTACATTCACTCTTGCTAGCTTGTTTCATAGCCAATACGTTGTCAATCAATTAGTTAATGTAGGTGTAGTGGTGGGCTTTAATGATCGTGTTAATTTAACCCTTGAAGATTGGCTTGGCTTGCTACCTACTTACGGCGCTATTATTGCGATTGCACTTGCTCTCGCATTTTTTGTGACCTGGTTTATCGCGAAAAAGCTTAAAAATCAGGGGATACAATTATTTGTAACTGCGGGTATTGTAGCGTTTGCAACAGCGTTAATTGCTATTGAATCTATTATGAATATTACTATTATTGCGGGTGCAAGAGGCTGGGGGTTTTATGCGCAATTATGTGCAGGTGCAGTAGGGGGTTATGTATTTGCAAAACTCATTAAGGCAAATAAGCAAAAGACAGAGCATCACGGTTTTTAAGTGAGTATTGGTCTGCAATGCAATGCAATGTAAAAAGCCGCTATTAATACAGCGGCTTTTGTGTGTTCATAAATCGCAGAGTAGTATTAAAAAATCAAACTAAAGAGCTTGTAACTACTTAGGCCAAAAATAAGTACTAACACTGGTAAAGTAAGTAGGTTTACCAATACTGAGTTAGTGTATTTACCCATTACTGCTTTTTGATTAACTAACCACACAAGGTAAGTGGTGACTATAGGCAGCAATAAGCCATTGGCAGCTTGGGCAAAAATTATCACCGCGACAGGGTCTAACCCCAGAGAAGCCACCGCCGCACCAAATAATAAAATAACAATGGCAACGCTTTTAAAGCGGGTGTTATCCATTTTATTTGACCAACCTAACATGCCACATACTGCATACGCACCGGCAAGGGGGGCCGTTATTGCGCTGGTTAAACCTGCGGCAAATAAACCAATAGCAAAAAAGTAATGGGCGGCATCGCCAAGTAAGGGTTCAAGTTGTACCGCCATATTGGCAGCACTTATTTGCCCTGCATCGGTGCCATAAAACGCTACTGATGCGGTTGATAAAATAGCTAAGGTGATCACACCACCTAGGGTGATGGACACACCGGTATCTATATTGGTTTCTTTAATTACTTTTTGTTTGTCACTCTCGCTGTCATGGCGAGCAGCCAGTACCCCTGAGTGTAAAAATAAGTTGTATGGCACTATGGTCGTACCTACCAATGCTAATACTGTGGTGACTGAGCCCTCAGGCATGCTAGGAATAAAACCAGCTAATACGTCACTGAGCGAGGGAGCCGCCATAACAAGCGTAGAGATAAACACTAGGCTCATTAAAATCACTAGTAAAATAAGCGCATTTTCAACAACTTTGTGTTTACCGCTATAAAGTAGTATGGCACTTAAAAATGCAATCAGTGGCGTCCAAAGTTGGGCATTTACCTGAGGGAATATTTCAATTAATCCCATGCTGGCACCGCTTAAATTACCAGCCTCGTAGGCGGCACTGCCAACACCAATGGCGCTGATCACTAAAAATATAGCGAGAGATTTAAATAGGGGAGTTTCAATATGGGCTCTTAGTGCTTGTGCTAAGTCTTGCCCAGTGGCTACGCCTAGGCGCGCCGCCATAGATTGTAATAATATGGTGGCAATTACTGAAAATAGTAATGTCCATATTAGTGCAAAACCAAAGTTTGCACCCGCTACGCTCGCGGTGGTAATAGTCCCTGGTCCAATGAAGGCAGCGGTGACGAGTAGTCCTGGTCCTAATCGCATAGTTTGACCCTAATAGTGCTTTTTATATTGCTATTTAAAGTTACACCTAACGTTTGTTTAACGTGATGCCTGTAATATTGCTGCCACTTATACTAAGTGCCTTGCAGCATTAGCCGCCCCTTGGCTTTGCCTTTTTTGATAACCATATGTTAAAAAAGGTCGCGTAGCATACCAACTTGTATATAAATTTAAAGGGGATAGGTTTCGTTTGCTTAAACTTTAAACGATTTAATTGGTTTTAGTTGTTATCAAGCTTTGGCACTCAGCAAAAATCTTATATGATGTTGACAATAGCACACAATATAAACTTTCAAAGGCGACCATTATTAGTGACTGTAATACATCACCTTTAACTGATAACTCAGAACAATCCCCTGAGATGATGATAACCAATTCAACATTAAAAATAGCCACATTTAACCTGTTTAATTATCTTGAGCCACCTAATGCTTATTATGAGTTTGAGCGGATATATACCGCGGAGCAATGGGCAAAAAAACAGCGCTGGATTATTGATTATTTAACCGAGCATCAGCCCGATGTAATTGGCTTTCAGGAAGTGTTTAGCATTGAGTCGCTTAGAGAATTAGTAAAGCAGCAAGGTTATGCGCACTTTGCTGTGGTGGATGAGCCACAGGTAATAGATGATTTTATTTATAAACGCCCCGTTGTGGCAATAGCAGCAAAATACCCCATCGTTGAAGTAGCAAGCGTTAAACACGACTATGAGCTTGCCAGTACTTTAGGTTTAACTGAAGATTTTGCCTTTAGCCGTAGAGTACTTAGAGCCACAATAAGTTTGCCGCATATCGGCAATACCGATTGCTATGTGGTGCATTTTAAATCTAAACGGCCATCAATTGAGATTGATGAAACTAATAAAGAACTAACCGCTGAAAAAAACATTATTGAAATTTTAAAAGCAAATGTAGCGGGTGGCTGGGGCTCAACTATTCAGCGCGGTAGTGAAGCAACATTGCTGATGATAGAAATGATAAGTCGTCGTGAGGCCACGCAACAGCCTATGATACTAATGGGAGATTTTAATAACGACCTAGCTGATGGCGTTTTAAGCCATTTACTAACCAATACACTGCGTTTTTCCCCCGCGTTTGATAGTAAAACCTACCTTGCAAAATATTGTCTTAACGATGCGTGGCAGTTGTTTACGAAGTTACACGATGATTGCGAGCTTGATGAAGTAGCTAATGAGTCAATACAAGGTATTACCGATAAAGATAATCGATGTTTAAAACCATTACGAAAAGCAACACATTACTTTGGCGCAAGCAGTTCAGTACTTGATTATATTTTGCTGTCTTGCGAGTTTGATTCTGGCTATGACGACAGTTTTTTTGAAGTAAGCGATTATCATACTTACGATCGTCATTTAATTAACCCCGAGTTTGAGCGCGACGATTTAAGTACCGATCACGGCGTTGTATGTATCACGCTTAAACTGCGGGAGTAATGATTAACTCACCACTGTTTAGTTACCAAGCCAAACAGTGGCGAGTCGCTATTTACTGACGAGGGTTAATCTCTAAAGGTGACAAGGTAATAGTAGCATTACTGCTGGCCCCTTTATATTCTTGATAGTCTTTGTTTTCAAATAGCGTGTAAAAAACATCAACATAATCATCATTATTGGTAAACCATTCATCAGGCATTGCTTTAAGCAATTCATTAGTAAGTTTAGGAATAATAGTATAGCCCTGTGCTTGTAAATCAGGGATACTTGCCATTACTTGCTCTGATATTTCTAATAATTTCATTGCTAAGGTTTTATAATTAGTGTTGTCATCTTGCTCCATTAAAAGCAAATCGACCGCTTGCCAACGATAACGTTGCCAATGAATTAAAACCTGATTAGGGCTGTAAGTGGTTTGGTCATGATCTAAATAAGGTAAATCAACAATATCTAATATTGGTTCATCTCTGCTAGGATTAATCCCCGTTACGATGGCATAAACTTCTGCCTTTCCTGAAATCCAAGGTTCTTTATCATCCTCTAAATGTATTTTTTTTTGCACGCTAGTTTGTAATGGCTGCTCATTACTTAATTGATTTTGTGGGCTAACCATGTTTTTGCTGAACTTGTTAGCAGACAAAATTCCTTTCATTACTGCAATACCCGCATCCTGTACTTTTTGTTGATCTAACTCCACAATAAAAACAGGTTGGGTTGGCATTTGGTCAACGCTCAGATAATGAATGTCACCAAACTGATCGAACGCTTCAATCTCGCTCCATTGGCTATCGTCACCAGCGGGTGCAAATGCGAATAAAGGGCTTTCTCCTTGTTGCCAATCAGTAAGCATGGACTCACTTGCCAAACGAACTTGTAACAGGCTTCCTGTATTGTTTGGTAAGCCTTTAAGTTGTTGTAAGGCGCTATTTGCCTGACTTATATTACGCTTTGTATGCCGTGCTACAGTTGATAACTGATCAGCATTTAAAACTAAGTTATATTTATTTACTGATTGTTTTAAATCAGCATTCAACACTGAATAATTAAGCGCTACTTGCTTTGCGAAATTACGCTTAATAGTTGCTACGTTTTTGTATTGAGCTTGCTGTATCAAGTTTTCTGCATTTTCAATATGAGCTTGAGCTGAAAAAGCAGGTACTGATATAAAGTTCAATAATGCCGCTGTAGTTAAAGATTTGGTTATTTTATTTTTCATACAAATTCCGCCGTTCCGTTTCTAGTAACACTATAAAACAATAATTAGAATAAATGCTCAAGTTAAATTTATAAAATACGTAATTAGTATTAATGTTGGCTTGCGGTTTGATATACATTACATAAACACCGTAATTTTTATATAAAGCAGGAATCTATTACAAAAAATGTATATTTTATAAAATAATTTATATACATATCAGTGGTTTAAATTTGGCTTAATAGTTGCTGTAACTATTATTCTAATAACAACACAAAGGAAAAAACAATGACCGATATTGCACATTCTGCGTTTGTAGCATTTTATTTATACTTAATTATGATGTTAGTTCAGTGGGCCGTGGCGACGTTTAGTAAGGCTAAACAACCCGGTGCAGTGCCAGGAAAAATAGATAAAGAGCTATCTCATGAGAGTTTTATATTTAGGGCGCATCGTACTTTTCATAACACCCTAGAAAACAGCGCGTTGTTTATAGGAACGGTTTTATTTGCTTTTGTGATGAATTATCACAGCTCGGTATTCGCAATATGTATTTGGGTATATGTGATTGCACGTTTAATTCATATGGCACTGTATTACGCAATTGCCACCGAGAAAAACCCCAGCCCGCGTAGTTACTTCTTTTTAATCAGTGTGATAGCAAACATTGTGATGTTAGTGCTGTTAGGACTGCGATTAGCTAGTTAAGTAAATGATTATAGCGAAAAGCAGGCAGCCTCTAGCTTTTCGCTTACATATTTTATCGGGCTGGCTTTGTTTTTCGGGTCACAATAAAACACATTAATGAGCCTAATGTCACTAACACAACGCCTTGCCAGAGTGCGCTGGTGAGCGATACTGATAAGTAAATAGCAGCAAATAGTGTTGATAACACAGGGATAAAGTAAGACAAGGTGCCTAACAACACTAGGTTACCGCCAATTATTGCTTGGTTCCACAGTGCGTAACCTCCACCAATAACCACGCCTGCCAATATTAAGGTAAAGCTAGAATCTAGGCTAAACTCAAAGCTGGGTTCATTACTCAATCCGTAACTTATCCATAAAGAGATTGCCGTGGCTGCAAAAAATACACTAATGGCATTTTTACCCTCGCTAAGTTTTACCGTTACACTGCAATACACAGCCCAAATAAACGCCGCTGCAAACGCCATAGAGTAGGGCAATGGGTTGTCACTTATATTAGCGGTTAATACTTCCACAGATAAACCACTATCACCTGCAATGCACCATGCAACCCCTAAAAACGCAATCAGTATGCTCGGGTAGACTAATACGCTTACTTTAATGCGGTTAACAATAATCGATAATAAAATGGTTAACGCTGGCCAAAGGTAGTTAATAATCGCCATTTCCAACGCTTGCTGGCGACTATTTGCAAAGCCGAGGGATAAAGCTAAACATATTTCGTAAATAACAAATAAGCTGCCACCAAAGACTAAATAGCGTTTTGGATAATTGCTTAGCTTTGGTACACCCATGACTAACATTAAAAAAATCGCACTGACGCTATAAATTAAAGCGGCACCGCCAATTGGGCTAAATAATTCTGATAAATCTCGAATAAAGGCAGTTAAACTGCTCCAAAGTAAAATAGCGAGCACTCCATAAAGGGTGTATTTATGTTTGCTTAATAAAGACATGGTGAATTGCCTGATGAATGATAAAAAGTCAGTCGCGAATGTGACATTATAAAAACAGTGAGGCAAGAGGTGGGCTATAAAATTCGACTAAAAGGCTATAAATAGCGTTTAAAATCAATAATAAAGTTAAATTTTAGTAAACAAGAGCAGACCAAATGATGACCTACTCTGAGATGGTTTTTTTATTCAATACCAATAAAGCCGCCAGTTTGATGTGCCCACAGTGCAGCGTAAATGCCGCCTTGGGCAATTAACTCATCGTGACTGCCTTGCTCTACAACGCCACCTTCATCAAGCACAATAAGCCTGTCCATTTGTGCAATGGTTGATAATCGGTGTGCAATAGCAATAACCGTTTTGCCTGTCATTAAATCATCTAAGCTTGCTTGAATAGCTGCTTCTACCTCTGAGTCTAAAGCGCTGGTGGCTTCATCAAGTATAAGAATAGGCGCGTTTTTAAGTAACACCCGAGCAATAGCAATCCGCTGGCGTTGCCCGCCCGAGAGGGTTACTCCTCGTTCGCCCACTTGTGCCTCAAAGCCTTTATTGCCTTTGCTGTCTTCTAAATCGTTTATAAAATCGAGCGCTTTGGCTTGTTTGGTCGCATGGAGCATTTCCGCTTCGGTTGCATCAGGTCTGCCGTATAAGATGTTGTCTTTTACTGAGCGGTGCAGTAGTGAGGTGTCTTGGGTGACCATAGCGATATAGCGGCGAAGGCTTTCTTGGCTTACATCAGTTATATTTTGGCCATCAATACTAATACAGCCTTTGTCTGTATCGTAAAAACGTAGCAACAAATTAACTAATGTGGATTTACCTGCGCCAGAGCGACCCACTAAGCCAATTTTTTCGCCCGGTTTAATATTTAAGTTTAAACCGTTAATTACTGGGCCTCGGTTATTTTCATTAGCGGCTTTACCATAATTAAAGTGTACATTGTTAAAATCGATTGCCCCTTGAGTTACTTTTAAACTATCGGCTTTTGGCTTGTCATCAACCGCAATCGGGTTTGAAAGGGTGCGCATGCCATCGGCTACGGTACCAATGTTTTCAAATAAGCTGCTAATTTCCCACATTATCCATTGAGCCATACCATTAAGCCTTAACGACAAACTCAATGCTACTGCAATAGCCCCCGCACTAATGGCACTTAACGACCATAAATACAAAGACACCGCTGCCACCGAAAATACCAGTAAATAGTTCAAGCTTTGAATAACCACGTTAAGGCTGGTTACTAAACGCATTTGTTTATATACAGGCTGTAAAAATACGTCCATGCTTTGTTTTGCATATTGCTCTTCGCGTTGAGTATAAGAAAACAGCTTAATGGTTGAAATATTGGTGTAGCTATCAACAATACGGCCAGTCATTTCTGAGCGTGCATCAGCTTGTGAGCTAGCAATGCTTTTTAACCGTGGTACAAAGTAAATTTGCACGCAAATATATAATGCTAACCACACTAATAACGGCAGCATTAAGCGCCAATCTGAGGCGGCTACTAAAAACACCATTGAGCCAAAATAAACGGCAATGTACATCAATACATCAAGTAACTTAGTGACTGACTCACGCACGGCCAATGAGGTTTGCAGCACTTTAGTGGCTATTCTTCCGGCAAATTCATTTTGATAAAAGCTAACACTTTGGCGTAATAAATAACGGTGCGCTAACCAACGTATCGACATCGGATAGTTGCCCAACAGTGCTTGATGTAAAATAGCCGACCTAAAAAAGACTACCATGGGCATCACGACCAAGAGCATTAACCCCATTTTTATTAATTCGGATTGTTGCTGCGAAAAAAGTTCTTCAGGGGTGTACTCGCCAAGCCAGTCAACCAGTTGCCCCATGTAACTAAATAAAGACACTTCTAAAATAGCTAATAATGCGGCACTGAGCGACATAAGGACTAACGACAGTTCCATGCCTTTGGTGTAATGGCGGCAAAAGGCAAATAAGGTATTAGGAGGCTGAGATGGAGAACGCTCCGGGAACGGTTTAGTCATCCGTTCAAATAATCGATACATATTAGAAGCTTATTAAGTATTTATAGAGGTATCCCACTATACCATTGTAAAGCGCAAAGGCGCAGTGGGAATGAGGTATTTAGCTGTTATCTTAAGTTAAGTTAACGATTTACAGTTTTGTATGACCGGTTTTATTTTTTACCAGCCAGTAAGATATACCTAAGGCTAAAGTCACTAATGCAAGGCCAATAATTTGCTCTGAGGTCACTAATTTTAAATCTAAAACAATAATTTTACGCGCCACAGCCATTAGTGCGGTGGCAATGACCAGCTCAACCGGCAGTGAACTGGAGCCTAAATATAAACGAATATTGGTAAATATTTCTACCGCAATAAGCACCACCATAAAAGCACCAAAGGTTTGCAGAATGTCTTCAATGTTTAATAAAAAGTAAGGGGGAGAGCTCAATCGCATATATAAAACATATACTACATCAGCAATACTCCAAAAAATAACTAGCACCATGAGCACCGCTAATATTTTAATAGCAAAGCGAATCGCATGATGTAAATACTGCATAAGCGGGTCAACATGATCCTCAGGTAATTCTTCGTGTTTCTTCATATTTTTACAGCACCTTATTATTTTTAAACAGGGTATATAAAATGATAGCTGATTAATCGTGTTTCTCTCTTTAATATACGTACAAAACAGCATAAGTGATTATTTTTATTAAACTAGAAACTGAGCAAGCGATAGCTAAACTAAGCGTGTTAATTAAATGTAATTTAACCTGAGGTTTTTAACGTCTATCTCAAATGCATTGCTGTATACCTGCAGAGCTGTCATTTTAAAAACATCAACAATAAGGATTAAACTGCTATGTCAATTTCACCTTTAAAGTTAGTTACTCGGATTATTAAGTATAGTGCGGTTGCATCTGTTTGTAGCGCGTCATTTTATAGTGTGGCGGCACAAACCACACAACAAGCATCATTGCACAATATTGCAGGGCAAATTTCAGCGCAGCGTATCGGAGATGATATTCAAACGTTAGTGGATTTTGGTACCCGCCATACTTTATCTGAAACTAAATCGGATACCCGTGGTATTGGCGCGGCAAGACGCTGGATAAAAAAAGAATTTGAAGCAATTTCGGCACAGTGTGGTGGCTGTTTAGAGATACTAGAAGTAAAACAAACCATCTCGGGTGAAAAGCGCATTCCTGACCCTGTGGAAGTGGTTAACATAATTGCGATTCACCGCGGTAACACCGATCCTAATCGTATGGTGATGATGTCGGGAGATATAGACTCACGGGTTAGTGATGTTATGGACTTTACTAGCGATTCACCTGGGGCAAACGATAATGCATCAGGGGTTGCCGGTGTGATTGAAGCGGCACGGGTGTTATCGCAATATACATTTAATGGCTCAGTGGTATATGCAGCACTCTCAGGTGAAGAGCAAGGTTTATTTGGCGGTAAAATTTTAACTGCTTACGCACAAAAAAATAATTGGCAAGTTCATGGTGTTTTAAATAACGACATGATTGGTAACATTACCGGCATTAATGGCGTCACAGATAACACCACTGCACGTATTTTTTCTGAAGGTACGCGTGTAGTTGAAACTAAAGAACAAGCCCGTACTCGTCGTTTTACTGGCGGCGAAGTTGACTCAGCGAGCCGTAATTTAGCGCGTTACATAGACACCATTGCTGATAAATACATTGAGAACTTAGATACCATGCTGGTATATAGGCTCGACCGTTTTGCACGAGGCGGGCATCATCGTCCGTTTAATGATGCGGGTTTTGCGGCTGTGCGTATTATGGAGACTAACGAGCATTATGACCGTCAACATCAAGACCTACGCACCGAAAATGGGGTGGTGTACGGTGATACCATTGATGGGGTTGATTTTGATTACGCCGCAAAACTAACCTCATTAAATGCGGTAAGCCTTGCGTCAATGGCGTGGGCTCCTGCGCCACCAAAAGAGGTGAAAATTAGTGGTGCCGTACGCGCCAGTACCACACTTTCTTGGCAGCCAACAGAAGATGAAAATGTAGCAGGTTATCGTATATACTGGCGCTATACTAGTGAACCACAATGGCAATACAGTCAATGGGTTGATAAGGCCAGTGAATTTACCCTAAAAAATGTGGTTATTGATAATTACTATTTTGGAGTTGCTAGCGTGAATAAACAGGGTATTGAGTCGCCAGTGGTATTCCCAGGTGCTGTGGGTTCGTTTGATCACAACATAAAGTAAGTGTACTTTGCTTAAAAACCCAGCAAACAGCTGCGAATAAGGTGTTAAGCACGCTATTTATGCTTGCGCCTTATTTGTTATGCCCTTAAAGTGTAAACAAAGAAGTAAAAAGGTTATTAAAATGCAGCAACAAGAACAAAAACCATTAACACCAGAGCAGCAAGCTGAACTTCAGCAACAAGAAATTCAATGGCAGCGCGAATGTTTTCAAAATGCGCAAAAACATTTAGCTGAAAAAGGCATTATGCCTAAAACCTTGCTTGAAAAAGAAAGCCGTTTTTTAGCGCCTTTATGCGCGCTTTGGAAATTTAAAGCGCAAAACGGTAAAAGCTACTGGGTGATCACCGGTCGTTTACCAACTGATCACGCTGAAGCGTCTGCAGCAAAAGATGCACGTGATGCCATGCGTTATTTTTCATTGCAGTGGCAGTTAAAGGCCGACCAAATTATTACCGCGGGTGCACGAGATAAAACCCAAGCCGACTTTGCAAACTTACTTATAAACCGTGCTCATGGCTTATATGAAATGCATGAAAATGAGCAGCTTTGGGCAAAAGAACCAGCTTAAAATAAGCGTAATTATCTTTTAAAAAACCTAACTTAGTTACCTAAGTTAGGTTTTTTTCAATTATGCCGTCAAAAGAATATTAATACGCGCTATCTACTCGCACCGTGTTATTGGTTAAGTAGATCAGGCGAACATTATCCCCTTGGTGAAAACGCATAGCGGGATCGTTGTCTTGTACCACCATAAATTGCTCACCACTTTCTACTTGTATCAGTAATTCAACGAGCTGTGTGTTTTCATAGCGCTGTGTTTGCTGCTGATTATGAGCAACGTTACCACCAATCACCGATCCTAAAATAGTCGCTACAGTACGACCACTGCCGCCGCCAAACTGGTTACCAATAACACCACCTAGTAAGGCACCGCCAAAGGTTTTCCAGCCGTTACTTTTGTCTTGTACTAGTTGTTGCTCAGTAATAGTGCGCACCGACTTTACTTTACCAAATAGTACTTGCTGTACAGGAACAGCTTTATTTCGTTCGTACTTGGCAAACGTTGGGGCACTTACTACTAATAAAGCGCATAAAATTAAGCTAAGCGTTTTCATAATTCGCTCCTGTTATTACCAACCAAACGTTGATTTTTCACGCGTCTTACGAATTTCAGTTTCGTCAGCCCATTCAACAAGACCGCTTTGCATATCCATTAAACGCATTGTAAATTTGTAGTACACATCGGCTTTATCTGCATTAGATTTAACAATGCTTGATAGGTTACCGTACAGCATATATTGCGCACCAATTTGCTTACCAAAAGCCACCGCAGTACTTGGGTTGACTAAGGCGTCTTCGTTTTGAAATGTAATTTGCTCACGAACCGCCTCTACACGGGTCATATCAACAAATCTAAATTTGCCGCTACGCAGTAATTGAGTAGAGATTGAGTCGGTGATTGATTCTGTATCTATGTGTTCACTGGTTTTATTTTTAATACGCTCTACAAATACCACAGGGCGTGTATTGGCGGTCATAGTACCAACCACAGGCGAACTAAGCAGAGAGTCGGTCATTTGCGAGGCAACTTTTTGTAAGTCAGTAGAGCCAAAGTTTATATCTGTGGTTTCTACGGCTTGGGCATCACCATAGCTGACAACAGCTTTGTTGGCACAGCCTGCAAGTGTCAGTGCCGCTAATCCTAAAATTGCATAACTAGACAGTGATTTAAATTGTTTATTGATCATCATGATTTCCTTTAATCTTTAAATTCTTGTGCGTCGGTTGAAACTTCTCTTACAGCTAATGAGAAGGTAACGGCATTAGAGCTAGGTGCTAGTCCTGCAAGCTGAGTTTTAGCAAAGCCAAATAATGTTAGGGCTTGCCACGGTGAGTGATTGCCTTTAATAACAAAGCCATCTTTATCAAACCAGTTAAATTGATACTGTAAGTATTGCGACTTTTTATAGGTACTCGCTAAAGTAACCACCACGTCGGTAAGGTTATTTGTTTGACGCGTTTTTACATCACTTATTAAAAGCTTTTTCGCTAATTGTGGATTATTAACATTGAGCTGCTCTTTGTAAGCGTTGGTAGTTTGCTCAACCCCAATACCTGAGGTTACAGGTCGGCTGCTACACGCGCTGAGCATAATTAACGCAATAACGGGAAGTATGTATTTCATGATGGCTCCTAAAGTTGCACTACATGGGAGTTAAAATAGTTATTAACAGAGGTTAGGTAGATTAACGTTAACCCTTGCTTACTAACGGTAAAATTTATTGGCGGTTGCGAGCCAACGTTTAGAGTATGTTCGCCTGCTTTTACTGCGCTGCGGGCAAGGCTGATCTGATTAGGCAGGGTAAGCCAACTACGCGTATCTGCTTGCTCAGATGCAAGATTATACAAATTTGCCAAAATGTTCCCCACATCACCGGCACTGCGCGCAAGCTCTGCACGCATTTTTTCTTTAGCGACAAGACGTAATATTTGCCTTGAAACACGCGCAGCTACTTGCTGCTCTAACGTTTTAGCGGCCAGTGCCTCTAAATGCACTAACGGACTTAATGCTAATACTTGGTTATTAACTTTTATATTATTCACGGCGCTGCTGTAGGCGTTATTTATATAAACGGGCATTGCTAAGCTATAAAAGCGGGCATCCCCTTGCGAAGTATAAATAGGCAATCGCAATTTAAACTCGTGCTGTTTTGGTATTAGGCCTTGTTCAAATAATATAACCACTTCGCCTTGA
Organism: Pseudoalteromonas sp. P1-16-1b; assembly: GCF_001401785.1. GTDB lineage: Bacteria > Pseudomonadota > Gammaproteobacteria > Enterobacterales > Alteromonadaceae > Pseudoalteromonas > Pseudoalteromonas undina. The sequence goes on from NZ_LKGQ01000003.1 coordinate 163,023, forward strand.
TTTTTATCTATGGTGTTTACTTCACCAAACTGTCGCTTAAATTGTTTGTAGTCATCCGCAAAGCCTTGCTGCTTAGCAAGGCGCAATATATCTTGCTGTAAATACTGATTATTAGGTTGTATTTCGAGTGCTTTTTTATAGTCTATGTAGGCATCATCGCCTTGCTTTGCCGTTTCATATAACAACCCTGATAAGTAAAACGTGTACGCATTTTGAAAGCCATTTTTTACCGAGCGAGTTAAATTATCCATGTCTGGGTAGTGTTGCTGTGCTTGAGCAACGGCATTATCAAACTCGCTTTGATTACCGAGTAGTGCATCAACTTGTACTTTATTGGCACGGCGTATTTCAACTAACGCGCTCTCAATATCGCGTTTATAAACATAATTAAGTGCTTTGTAGCTATGCAACATACTCATTTCGTAGGCTGGTGGGATATAACCTATTGCTGAATCGTTAGTTAACAGCGCATTACTTTGTTCAAGCCCTGCACTTACTTGTATTTTGGCTGCTTGGCGCTTTGCTTGCATCTGTTGGTAGACAGTTTCAAAATATGTTTGCGCACTATCTGGATTATTAGCTAAATCAGCAATACGCCCTTGCTCTAATTGGTTCAGTAAATAATTACTGTGGGCTTTACTGTTGGTTTTTATAAGGGTGCGTGCATTTTCAATATTATTATTGCTAATAGCTTGCCTAACAGGGGTGGTGTTTGTGGCATAATCATTAAACAAGTCGTTAAAGCCAATAGTGCTGCAACCACTTACAATAAAGCAAAAACTGAAAATTAAAATGTGACGCACACGCACTCCTTTTATCTATTTTATAAGGTTAACACATGGCTTATAAATGTAGGTGTGAAAGATTGTAAAAAAGCGTAGTGTATAAACATTAAAGCTTTATCATTAAAAAATAACCATATTAACGTTTACAACAATGGACGCTAATTTAATCTGTATATAAATACGGTATATATTTATCAACACGTTAGGAATTTATTTGAAAGCCACTCTGTTTACTATTATCGCGTTAGTTGCCTTTGCTGCCAATTCGTTATTGTGTCGCTTAGCATTAGCTCAAGGTTATATTGATGCGTGGAATTTCACTGTTATACGGCTTCTCAGCGGGGCAGTGTGTTTGGCTATTATTATGCTGCTCTATACAAAGCAATTAAATAAAAAAGCACAATTAAGTAGCTCCGTTATTAACGATATCGGAAGCTGGCGAAGCAGTGTGAGCTTGCTGATATATGCGCTGTGTTTTTCTATAGCTTATATAGAGCTAGATACCGGTATGGGCGCGCTTATTTTATTCTCCGCGGTGCAATTTACCATGATCGGCTGGGGCATCTATAAGCAAGAGCGCTTAACCGCTGTGCAATGGCTTGCATTTATTGTGGCGTTTGTGGCTTTTGTTTATTTAATGCTGCCTTCGCAAACAGCGCCACCGGTAATGGCGGCAGTATTAATGAGCATAAGTGGCGTGGCATGGGGAATATACAGTATTAGAGGCAAAGCGTGTGTGTCACCACTTAGGGCCACCACTTATAACTTTATTCGCAGCTTATTAGTGCTACCTATTTTAATTGTGGTGGGTATGAGCCAGCTTAAAAATGTACGTATGGAAGGGGTGTTACTTGCAATAGCCTCAGGTGCCATCGCATCAGGCGTAGGTTATAGTATTTGGTATGTGGCTATGCCTTTATTAAAAAGCACGCATGCAGCTATAGTGCAGTTATGCGTGCCCGTTTTGGCAGCTATTGCAGGAGCGGTGTTTTTATCAGAAACCTTAACTGTGCAATTTATGCTCCCCAGCAGTATCATTTTACTGGCTGTATTGGTTTTTACGTTAAATAAAAAAACTAACACCGCTTAGCAGGTGGGCTCACATTAAGCACAAAGCGTTCATATAAAGCAGGTAAGTGGGTTAAAATAGCGTCTTTACCTAATAAATCACTCTCTTTAATGCAGTTGTGTAATACCTCAACTGACAGGTGCCTCATAAGCTGCTCTGATTGCTCAATGTGACTAATATGCCAAAGTTCTGGGGCAACACCGCCTAAATCATGCTGATAAGGCCGATAAAATCCAAATTCTGCTAGGTGAGTGTCTAGCCATTGACTCAGTTCGGCAAAAGGCCCGCCATGCTGATATTCATCGGGGGTTAGTTGCAACACATAGTCGTCACTCACTGCGCTTTTATCAAAAATATCTAAGTCAGTGCCTAAATGATGGCGACTTGCCCCTGGCAGTGCAGAGTACAGCATTATGGCGGTACATTTTTCAATATCACTCAGTGAATTTAGTTCAACGGCTTGTTGCGCTTTATTTAACACCACGCGCTTATTTGAAAATTTAGCATTCCAAATAGCCGATTGACGATTAAAATCCCGAAAACTTGATGCAATACATAAACCAAAACCAGCGGATGCGGCCGCTGATTGTAGTGCAACAAAGTCGTTGATAATATTGGCATGCAAATAATGGTTTTGTATGGCGACTAGGTGTGCATCACTTTGTCCGGTGATGCATTGTGTGAGTTCTTTATTTGCAGTCATTAAGTTAACAGTCGTTCTAATATTTGTTCATAAATATCGGCCAGCGCGATCAGGTCATCTGTGCTAACACACTCATCAACTTTATGAATTGTGGCGTTACGTGGCCCCAGCTCGATTACTTTAGCGCCGGTTTGAGCAATAAAGCGGCCATCTGATGTCCCACCTGTTGTTTCTAAATTAGTGGTTAAGCCAGTTACTGATTTAATCGCAGCGACGGTAGCATCAACTAACGGACCGTGATCGGTTAAAAACGGTAGGCCATTTACAATCCAATTTAGTTCGTAATTCAAATTGTGTTTTTGTAAAATCGCGTTCACTTTTTGTTGCAGCTGCTGATGAGTAACTTCGGTGCTAAACCTAAAGTTAAATTGTACTTCAAGCTCACCGGGTATCACATTACCGGCACCTGTGCCGCCATTAATGTTCGAGATTTGAAAGCTGGTGGCAGGAAAGAAGTCGTTACCCATATCCCACACAGTTTGGCTTAATTCAGTTAATGCTGGCGTGGCTAAATGAATTGGGTTTTGCGCTAAGTGTGGGTAAGCCACATGCCCTTGCACACCGGCGATAGTTAAAAAACCAGTTAGAGAACCACGACGACCATTTTTAACCACATCACCGAGTACATCGCGCGATGAAGGCTCACCAACAAGGCACATATCAATTTTTTCACCGCGCTCTTCTAAAGTATCTATTACGCGGGTAGTGCCGTTGATAAAAGGGCCTTCTTCATCTGAGGTAATTAAAAACGAGATAGAGCCTTTATGATCAGGGTGCTTAGATACAAAACGCTCTGTGGCTACAACCATAGCTGCCAGTGAGCCTTTCATGTCGGCTGCGCCACGCCCATGTAATAAACCGTCTTCAATTAGACCAGCAAAAGGCGGGTGCTGCCAATTTTTTTCAGGCCCTGTGGGCACCACATCGGTATGACCGGCAAAACAAAAATGGGGTGATTTCGTGCCTTTTCGTGCCCAAGTATTGAGCGTGTCAGTAAAAAAGAGCGATTCAATATCAAAGCCAATTGCACTAAGACGCTCATTCATCATGTGTTGGCAGCCTGCATCTTCAGGGGTAACCGACTCTCGCTGAATTAAGGCTTGGGCTAGGGTAATTACTGGATGGGTCATTATTTAAAGATCTCATCGTATTGTGCTGTTTTAAAGCCTAAGTGATATTGCCCATCATTAATAAGAACAGGGCGTTTAATCATTGCAGGTTGTTCAACCAATATATCGATAGCAGTTTGCTTAGTTAAGCTTTGCTTTTGCTCATCAGGCAAGGCTCTGTATGTTGTGCCACGTTTATTAACAAGTTGTTCCCAGTCAATATGCTCTGCAAAATCGCTAACCATATTATGATTAACGCCATCTTTACGATAGTCATGGAAAGTGAACGCGATGTCATTATCGCTTAGGTATTTTTTTGCTTTTTTAATAGTGTCGCAGTTGCTAATGCCATAGAGAGTGATCATAAACCTACTTCTTTTTGATAATAGTTAATAAGGTATCTACACCAGCATTGACCTGCGGGTGAGAATAATGAAAAGTGCCTAAGTCGTGGCCATTGAGTATGATAAGGCTAGCTAAAATAGGCGCATCGAGTTCACGCAAATCAAAGTAAGCGAGGCGCTGTCCTTTGGTTATTTTGCTGCCATTAAGCTGAGCAATATGAGTATGCGTGAGAGTTTGAGAATCGGGTACGGCTAAGTTTATTAATACTTTTAAGCCATTTTTAGCTTTTAGAATAAATTCGCACCCGCCGCTTTTAACTTGCAATAAAGTGCCATTAAATGGCGCTAACACTTTATGGCTGGTTAAGCTGACAATAATCCCTGGCCCCAAAGTTCCAAAGCGGAAAAAAGCTTCAGGATGCGCGTCCATCTGCATAACTTTGCCACTGAATGGGCTAGTTATTTGTATCGCGCTTCGGCCAATTTTATTTTTAGTTAAATAGCTAACGTCTTCAGATTTCATTATTAATTAAGTTACCACATTGTAGCCATCGGCTCTAAGAGCAGCCATCGCTTTGTTGACTGTTTGCTTTTTTACTAAGATATAGTCGGTGTCATAGGTTGAAATTGAAAAAATTGACACGCCAGCTCTTGCTAATACTCCTGAAATATTTGCCATAATACCGGTTAACGAAAACCCTAAGGGGCCAATTACTTCTAATGCTTGCCAATTCGATTCTGTATCTTGGCTATCAATTATAAAGTCATCAGGGCAAACGACCGAGAGTTCATCGTGCGTTTTTGAAATAAAAAATAATGGTTGCTTTAACAGGGCAGGAGGGATGTCGGCATCAAGCGCTAAACTATGAATTGATAAAACAGTGCTGTGTAATTGTAGTGTTTGTTTTGACATAAAACCCATCCCTAGCAGCAAGATAATAGCTTTATAGTATAGAGTATTGAATCTAAGTTAAAGGCCCAAACTGAGCCGTTGTTAAAGTTTTTATTAATTAAAAAATAATTGTCCACAATTTCTGTGGATAAGCTTGGGGGTTGTAAGGTATAAATAGCCTAACCTATTAATAAGTAATTAAAAAATGGCTAGGCTATAAAAAGGACATGTTAGTTAAAGGGGTTAATTAAGTGCCTCAGCTTGCGCTGCTTGAATGGCAGTTAAAGCAATGGTATACACTATGTCGTCAACTAATGCGCCACGGCTTAAGTCGTTAACTGGTTTACGCATCCCTTGCAGCATCGGACCGATACTGATCAAATCAGCGCTTCGTTGTACCGCTTTATAGGTGGTGTTGCCAGTATTTAAATCAGGGAATATAAATACCGTTGCTTTACCTGCAACAGGGCTGTTAGGTGCTTTTTTAATCGCTACACTTTCCATAATCGCTGCATCATATTGTAGTGGTCCATCTATAATTAGATCTGGGCGCTTTTGCTGGGCAAGCTTAGTTGCCGCTCGCACTTTTTCTACATCAGCCCCACTGCCTGAGTCACCGGTGCTGTAACTTATCATGGCTACGCGAGGTTCAATACCAAATGCTGCTGCTGAGTCGGCAGATTGAATTGCAATGTCAGCTAGTTGTTCGGCATTAGGATCGGGATTAATAGCGCAATCACCATAAACCAAAACCTGATCAGGCAATAGCATAAAGAATACAGAAGACACTAATGATGAACCTGGCGCGGTTTTAATTAACTGTAACGGTGGGCGAATAGTATTTGCAGTGGTGTTTACCGCACCCGATACCAGGCCATCGACTTTACCTTGCTCTAGCATCATAGTGCCAAGTACGACGTGATCTTGAAGTTGCTCTTGGGCGACTACTTCGGTAAGACCTTTATTTTTACGAATTTCCACCATAGGTGCTACGTAATCATTTATGATACTGCTTGGCTCAATTACAGTTACATGCTCGTTAAGCTCAATGCCTTGTTGCTCGGCTATACGTAGTATTTCATCACGGTCACCCAATAAAATTGTTTTAGCAATGCCCCGCTGGCCACAAATAGCGGCTGCTTTAATGGTTCTAGGTTCGTTACCCTCAGGCAGTACAATTGTTTTTTCGGCTTTTCGAGCTTTTTCAGTTAATAAATACCTAAAGGCAGGAGGGGATAGTTTTCGGGTTTTTCCCACACTTTTAGCTAAGGTATCTAACCAATCAGAATCTATATACTCTGCGTTATGATCTTTTACCTTTTCAATGCGCTGTTCATCATCGCTTGGCACTTCTAGGTTAAAGTTATGCAGTAATAACGAGGTGCGCCAAGTGTCCCCTTCGGTTGCTAAAATAGGCAGCCCTGTTTGCATGGCTTGTTCGCACAGCGCCATGATGCGCGGCTCAGGCTCAAAGCCACCGGTGAGCAAAATAGCACCTAGTTTAGTACCATTCATAGCAGACAAGCAGGCTGCAACCAATATATCTGAACGATCGCCTGGGGTGACCAATAACGCACCTGGGGTAAAGTAATTTAGAATATTTGATACCGTGCGGGCGCAAAAAGTAATGCGTCTTAGTCGACGATGCACCATGTCGCCTTCGTTAATAATAGTTGCTTTTAAATAGGCACTTAAATCTTTAACGCGCGGCGCGACCAGCTCAAAATCCCACGGAATGGCACCAAGTAACATAAAAGGATTTTTTCTAAAAATAGGTAAAGAGGCCAGACGGTTAAGCTCGTTATCCAGTGCTTCTGGCTTGTAAGTATCGACTAAATCAGCGCGAGCACGACCTTCTTCATCTAGAGGGGCATTTACTTTATTGAAAATACAACCCAGCACACGAGGGTGATCTATGCCACCGTAATTTCCAGCAGCAATTTCAAGGCGATCTTCAATTTGGGTAATACTGTAATTCCCAGGGGTAAGCACAAATACAATATCGGCCCCTAAGGTTTGTGCAATTTCACGGTTTATGCGCCCCGCATAAGGTTGGCGTCGAGTAGGCACCATTCCTTCTATTATGGCCACTTCGTCATCGTTGATCTTACTTTGAAAACGCTCAACAATTTCCTCTAATAAGTCATCACCTTTACCATCACCAATCATTTGTTCTGCGTAATCGAGCGCAAACGGTGTTGGCGGCTTAATTGGTGAGCCTTGAGTGACAATTTGGGTCGATTTTTCAGGGCCTGTTTCACCTGCACGCGGCTGGGCGATAGGTTTGAAAAAGTTAACCTTAACCGTCTTTTGTTCTAGCGCTCTTACTAAACCAACTGATACTGAGGTTAAACCTACCCCTGTAGAGATAGGAACCAACATAATACGACGAGCCATATTATAACTCCTTGGTGATGTTTGCGGCGTCGAGTGCAATAACCCATTCTTCGTTGGTAGGCATAACCACCGCTTTGCTTGTTGAATTTGCAGCGCTAATTAATCCAGCTTGGCCAAACCGTGCATCAAGGTTTGCTTGAGGGTCTAAATTGATACCTAAAAAGGCTAACTGTGTAAGTACTTTTTCGCGAATAATATCCGAATTCTCGCCAATCCCACCAGTAAAAATAAGCGCATCTAATTTTTGCAGCGGTACCATGTAGGCGGCTATTTGTTTTGCTAAGCGGTAGCAAAACATATTAAGCGCCAGCATGGCTTGCGAGTTGCCAGCAATGGCAGCCTCTTCAATAGTACGGCAATCGTTTGATAGCTCGCTTATTCCTAATAAGCCACTTTTTTGATTTAGCAGGTCATCAATTTGCTGTGCGGTGTAATCAAGTTGGGTCGTTAAAAAGTTAAATAGCCCTGGATCAATGTCGCCACAACGGGTACCCATAACAAGTCCTTCAAGCGGGGTTAAGCCCATGCTAGTGTCGACACTTTTACCGTTTTTAATCGCACACACAGAGCAGCCATTGCCTAAGTGGGCGCTAATAAAGTTACTTTCTTCAACAGGTAAAGACAACATTTTAGCGGTTTGACCTGCTACATAAAAATGGCTAGTGCCATGAAATCCATAGCGTCTAACCCCAAAGTCTTTATAAAGCTGATAAGGAAGGGCATATAGATAAGCAACCTCATCCATAGTTTGATGAAATGCGGTATCAAACACAGCTATTTGTGGTAAATCTTTAAATGATGCTTGTGCTGATGAAATACCTAGTAAATTAGCGTGACCATGTAAGGGGGCCAGTGTGGCTGCTTGGGTAATACCTGCAATGACGTTTTCGTCAATTAAAACTGATTGGGTAAAGTGCTCACCGCCATGTACAACACGATGACCCACTGCCACTAATTGCTCGTCGAGGTTGTGATCTTTTATCAAATCAACCAGCGTATCAATTGCATGGGCATGTGCCTGGTTAGCAGCAAGCTTAATAGTGGTTTTTTCTCCCTTAAACTTATATTTAATTGAGGGAGCATCATCACCTAGGCGCTCAGCTAAACCTGATATGATGTCGTTTCCTGTGTTTGCATCAATAATCGCAAACTTTAGACTTGAGCTTCCACAATTGAGTACCAAAACGTGGTTTGGATTATTTGGGAGTGTTGGCATAGATTCATTTTCCATTTAAGTATTAATCAGTACACTTGGTTGATGTATAAGCCTTTGTGGCTTAAATAAGTGTAGACTAAAGTGTAGTAGACTTTATTAAAAGGGCTTTGTGAAATTCTTTCGATAATTTATGCTTTTTGTGAGTTTTACTAATGAAATTGAGCATTTTTACCGATAAAGTGAAAGCAGCGATAATTGTGTTACACTTTTATAAGTATTACGTTTGTTTAAGTGTTACAAACCGTGACTATGAGGATTTATTAATGCAAAAAAGTGTGATGTCGCAAGTTCAATTAGGGTGTTCTTATGCTAAAACATGGCCAATGCGAAAAGAGGTTGCGCCATTATTTGCAGAATTTAAAGTGATCAGAGCCACAGAGCTTGCGATTACAGTTATGCCAATATTAGCCATGCTGACCCTGTTTTTTCAGATTAATTATTTAGGCTCGGATTTTCTGCCCCAAGCGATTGCCAGTAGTCTGTTTTTTATCTCGTTGCCATTACAAGGGCTTTTATGGTTGGGTAAACGTGCGCAAACTGAATTAGAGCCTGCTATGCAGCAATGGTATAACGAGTTATTTGCAAAAATGGTTGCTAACGGTTATGACGCGCAAATGGGAAAAAACAAGCCCCGCTATTTGGAGCTTGCCGAATTACTAAAAGATATGTTCGATAAAATGGATAAAACGTTTACTAAAGAGCAGTTTTAGTAAATTGCGTAATGTAAAATGACAATGTGACGCTATGCTGTTGTTTTTGCTCAAGTGCTTGCCAATGTTCTGGTCTAAACTTCCACGCAAATGGCGTCATCATAATTAAGTTCTTAACATCGTTAAATGTAAGCGATACCTGCTCTGTGATTAATTGTTGCGATGTATTTTCAAAGCCCGCAGGTGCTGCTATTCCAGTGTGTTCGTTTACGTTGCTATAAATATAATCTTTTAGTTCTTTCAAATGAGTTGGGCCTGGGCTTGCCACAATTAAGCAACCATTATCTTTGACCAGACGTGCAAGTTCACTGTCAAATAAAGGCGCAAATACACTAACCAAAACGTCAGCAAGGTGATCATCAAAAGGCGCTTGGCTAATTGAAGCAACACTAAAATGGCATTGTTTGTAACGTTTTGCCGCATATTTTACTGCCGACTTTGATATATCCACACCGTATACGCTAGCCTGGCTGTTGTTAGCAATAGCATGAGTATAAAACCCTTCACCACACCCTAAATCAATTACTATTTCAGCATTAAGTGGCTTTACCATATTGGCTAAAGCAGTTTGTAAAAAGCCATAATAACCTTGTTCTAAAAATAAGCGCCTAGCCTGTACCATTTCTAATGAATCGCCAGGCTGTTTAGAATTTTTGTTTTGCACAGGGAGTAAGTTTACGTAGCCTTCTCTGGCAAAATCGAAGCTGTGATTGTTATCGCATCGTAATGTTTTATCATTGAGTGCTAGTGGCTGTTTACAAATAGGGCAATGGTAATGAAGACTCATGAGCCTAAATAGTCCTTATCAAAAAAAGTTTTTACCCAATGTGGGCGATAGGTGATCAGTACAGTGATTGCCATACCGTTTAGCATAGCTTCAGGAAAGGCCAAAATAGGACTTAGGTAAATATAATTCTCGCTCAGCTGATGCCAACTATATTCACCTATTGTGTAATAAAAAGCGCCACCGAGTATAATGTTAATACAGGCAACGACACCCGCTGTTAAAAAGCTACAAACAAATATATAGATAAAAAAATGCCGTGCTAAATAGTGATAACACACGATAAAAACTAAATAGCTGAATAACACCGGTATAAACGCACTAATGATGAGTTTTAATGCGACTAATTCAGGTGTTATTTGTCCAAAAGCAGTTAAAAGCGCTGTTGCGAGTACACAACTTAATATAGCAAGACGCCAACCTAATGTTAGGGTAACTGCGGTAATGCCTAAAATATGCAGATCGAGACCGGGTAAAATACCGGCCTTTATACGCCATAACAAAGCGAGTACCAGTGCACAGGCAAACACACCTGATTGTCTTGCTGGGGTATTAAATAAATTACTGTATGTTGATTTGTTAACGCTTAAAAAGCCGATAACGATGACAACAATCCACAGTAACCCTTGCAACTGCACGCTTAACATAATTATTAACTAAACTCTGACCAAATAGGCGCATGATCTGATGGTTTATCGATAGCGCGCAATTCATAATCTATGCCTGTGTCGATACAGCGAGCTGCTAAATCATGCGTTGCTAGTACCACATCAATTCGTAGGCCGCGGTTATCAACAAATCCTTTTGAACGATAGTCAAACCAAGAATATTGGTCGTTAATTTCTGGGTTTTGTTCTCTAAAGGTGTCTTTAAAACCCCAATTTAATAAGGTAGCAAGCCATTCACGCTCAACAGGTTGAAATGAACATTTACCCGTTTTTAACCACCGTTTTGCATTTACCTCGCCAATGCCAATATCTAAATCGGTTGGTGAGATATTAATGTCACCCATAACAATTACATCTTGATCAGGGGTGAAATGGCCATTCAGATGGGTCATTAGATCTTTATAAAATTGACGTTTGTAGGGGAACTTAGTTTCGTGATTAATGTTATCGCCTTGTGGGAAATAGCCATTCATTACATGTAAGTCGCGGCCATTCTCTTGTTCTACAGTGACGCTAATCATACGCTTTTGCGAGTCATCGGTGTCAGTAGTGAAGCCTTTTAATACCGATTTAGGCTCTTTTTTGCATAACATTGCCACGCCGTAATGCGCTTTTTGCCCATGAAAATAAACGTGGTAACCCATCTTTTGTACATCGTCTAGCGGAAACGCTTCATCATGTACCTTGATCTCTTGAAGACCAATAATATCTGGCTGGTGTTTATCAATAATAGCTTGTAACTGGTGTAGTCGAGCACGCAGACCATTGATATTAAAAGAAATCACTTTCATAAAGTTGACCTTCAAATTTATTTTTTCTATTCGTCAAATTGTATCAGCATTTAGAGCGACATAACATGACTGAAATGAGAAAATAACTGCACAATTGTTGATCAATTACTGTTTAATGTTTAAACATTGTAAATGCATTATTAAATAATAAAATAAATAAAATATTCAATTGATATGTTAAAAGTTGTCTATATAATGCGCAAAAATCGTTTGTTTAACTCGTTCAAATAGGACTACCTGATGAAAACTCAATTACTTTTAGCTGCCTCTCTTTTTGTTTCTGTTACCGCTTCTGCACAAAGCAATGCGTATTACAGCAAAGACAATAAATTAGAGTCAAACTTGTGCGTAGTAAGCGCCAATGAAGGTTTTTCAGCTGCACGTAAAATGGCAGCAAAGCATGGTATATACTTATCTCGTTATTCAAAAAGTATCCTATGTAACGGTCAAGACATTCGCGATATTGCAAAACAACAAACTGCAGCACAGCCTGCAGCATCAAAAGTTGAAGTATTTGCAAAAGATTCACATCAAGAAACACAGTTATGTATAACTGCATTAAAGCAAGGCTTACAACCAGTGCGTAAGCAAATTGGTAACTTAAACACATTAAAGTGTAATGGCCAAAACGTAACTGATTTTGTGAAGCGTTACCAAAACGCTGCAATCTAAATTACTGTATTTAATATATAAAAAGCTCGGTTTTAACCGAGCTTTTTTTTGTAAAAATTACCTATGTAGTTTGGAAAAGTTGCATTATTGAATATCGCAATAGAAGTTGTTTTTGTTTAATTGTCTGATTTTAATGGTTTATTTTTTTGGCATCGTATTTGTATCACTAAAATTGAAATTTATTAATACAAGGATACGTCTGATGAAAAAATTAACGATAGCTTCTACTGTTTTAGCCGCATTGAGTTTAGCAGCTTGTTCTTCAAATCAAGGTTTAGAAAAAATCGACAGTGATTTTGCAAGCTTAGATAACGACAGCGATGGCTTTATTTCTAAAACAGAAGCCGACGATGATAGTATTTGGCAGCACTTTTCAAACATAGATACAAATATGGATAATCAAATAAGCCGTAATGAATATGATGCTTATATGCAGCTAAATGCTGGAAAAGTTGCTACAGATAGTGAAGTGAGTGAGTCTGCATTTAAAGCTGATATTGCTAAGTTTGATAAAATAGAAAATGATTTTAAAAGCTTAGATAATGATAGCAATGGTTTTATTTCAGTTACTGAAGCTGATGACGATGATATATCAAATCATTTTGGTTACATGGATCGTAATAAAGATAAACAAATAAGCAAAAAAGAGTTCAACAGCTATATTCAAAAGCATGGTGATTCTGTTGCAGAAGATGATGCACTTGAGCAATTTAAAAACAGTTAAATTACGTTACTGAATGTACTTGATATCAAGCCAGTGTTTTTCACTGGCTTTTTTATGCCTATGAAACGTTATTTTGTTAATATATTTTCCTAGTTTGTGATTGTTCTGTCATAATAGATGGCTGTGTGTTTTTATTAACTTAAGAGTGATTATGGTAGGTCGGCGAATTAGTGATGAACAATTAATTGAAATCATTGAAGCGGCGATTTTTGTGGCAGATAAGCCCGTATCAAAACGTCATCTTAAGGACACGGTTTTAAACGATTTAGCAATTTCTATGGCGCGCATTAATGATGCTGTAGAGGCAATTCAAGTTCATTATCAAACCCGAGGTATACGCTTAGTTGAGGTAGGCAGTGGGTATCGTTTTCAAGCGTGTAGCAGTTTAAGCCCATGGTTGAGTAATTTATGGCAAGAACGCGCTCCTAAGTATTCGCGAGCTTTACTCGAAACCTTGTCGCTAATTGCATATAAACAACCTATTACCCGTGGTGAAATTGAGCAAGTACGGGGCGTAGCAACAGGCTCAAATATTATTAAAACTCTGCTTGAAAGAGAGTGGGTTAAAGTAGTTGGGCATAAAGAAGTACCTGGGAAACCGGCACTTTATGCAACGACTAAACAATTTTTAGATTATTTTTCAATAACGGGACTTCATGATTTACCTGCATTGCCAGAGCAACAGCAAAGTAAAATTACCCAGTTATTAAGTGATCCTTCTGTGAGAGAACCATCCAAATGAGTATACAAGGTGAAAAGTTACAAAAAGTCCTAGCCCGCGCAGGGGTAGGTTCACGCCGCGAAATGGAAAAATACATTGACGCTAATCGTGTGAGTGTAAACGGTAAAGTAGCTAAGTTAGGCGACAGGGTTGAAGAAACCGATTTAATTCGTGTTGACGGCCACACTGTTAAAATTGAAGAAAAAGCTGACAGAATTTGTCGCGTAATTATGTACAACAAGCCAGAGGGCGAACTAAGTACTCGTAAAGATCCAGAAGGTCGTCGTACTGTATTCGACCGTTTGCCACGTATAGATGGCGATCGTTGGATAGCAGTAGGGCGATTAGATGTGAATACCTCAGGCCTAATGCTTTTTACCAATGACGGTGAATTAGCAAATCGCTTAATGCACCCGAGCTACGAAGTTGAACGCGAATATTCAGCTCGTGTATTTGGTGAAGTGACTGACGAAACAATGAAAAACTTACTTCGCGGTGTAGAGCTTGAAGATGGTCCGGCTAAATTTACCGGTATTAAGCCTATGGGCGGTGAAGGCATTAACCGCTGGTACAACGTAACTCTTAACGAAGGTCGTAATCGTGAAGTTCGTCGTTTATGGCAATCACAAGATGTGGAAGTGTCACGCCTAATTCGTATACGTTACGGTAAATTAGAGCTTGATAAGCGTGTACCACAAGGTGGTTGGATTGAGTACGATTTAGATACAGTTAACTATTTACGTAAAACAGTTAAACTTGGTAAGGAAACGCAAACTAAGCTGTCGGTTATCCCTGAAAAACGTAAAGATAAGCGCGCGAAAATAAATCAAATTCGTAAGGCGGTTAAAAAGCATAATCAACGTGTAAAACCGACTAAACGTAAGTAATTACGCTACTAATAAAACAATAAAGCCGCTTTTTATAGCGGCTTTTTTACGTTTAAAACTAAATATTATTTTTTAACCTGTGCGTCTAACGATTGGCCATTGATATCTTTTGAGTCGTCGCTCATTAAATACAGATAAGTTGGCATTGAATCTTCAGGTGTTGCAAGTAAATCACGATCCTCACCTGGGAATGCACTTGCACGCATCGATGTACGGGTTGCGCCTGGGTTAATACAGTTAACACGGATTGGCGTTTTTTCAACTTCACACGCCCATGTTTGCATCATACCTTCTACTGCAAATTTAGAAATTGCATAAGGTCCCCAAAACTCTCTTCCTTTACGACCGACACCCGATGAGGTAAATACCACTGAGGCACTCTTTGATTTACGCATGACAGGGAATAGCGCTTTAGTGATCATCGCTTGTGCGGTGACGTTTACTTTCATCACATTTTCGAATGTTGATGAACAAAAATGCTCTAACGGCCCTAAAGTACCTAAAATACCCGCGTTATTTAATAGTCCATCAAGGCGGCCAAATTGACTTTCGATAGTTGCGGCTAAATCTCGATAGTTCTGCTTAGTTGCACCTTTTAAGTCCATAGGCACAATCGCTGGCTGTGGGTAGCCTGCATTGACGATTTCGTCATACACACATTCTAGTTTATTAGTTGTTTTTCCTAATAAAATAACGGTTGCACCATGTTTAGCATAAGTAATAGCTGCGACACGGCCGATACCATCACCTGCGCCTGTGATCAAAATTACTTTGTCTTTAAGTGCGTTTTCAGTTGCTTGATAGGTATGCATAAAAGTACCAATGTTTAAATTTTTTTTGATTTTAACATAGCAAATCGACAAGTAATCGAATTTATTACAAATTTAGGTGGCGAAACTAGAAAGTTTACGTTAAGTTTAACTGGTCTAATGTCTCATTAATATACTAGCTACATTATTTTAACTTAATTACACTGACTATAAACACACTATAAAAATAAGATTTGTGCGGAGAACACTATGAAAAAAATGCTACTCTCGCTCTCAGTTGCAGCTGCATTAGCAGGCTGTGGCGGCGGAGAAACGTTAGAAGATGTTAAAAACGATTCAGTTACAGTTATTCCAAAAGCTACGGTAAAGTTTGACCCTGCAAATGGTGTAATTTCGGTTCCTAATGATTTATTGATGAGTGGTACGCTTGATGGCACACTCAATATTCCTGGGGAATTAAATGACGAGAATGTTTCTATCTCTCGAGCTGAATATGCAGATCCGCAACTAGCAATAGGCGCACTTGATGGCTGGTCTACTCAAGTGCCATTCAAAATTGATCTAACCTTTCCACCGGGCATTAGCCTTGATCAAACGTCTGCAGCTTCACCAGGCTCTGTACGTATTTTTGAAGTGATCATGGGTGCAAGCTTAACTGATGCCGAATGTTCGCAAGCACCAGCCGGTGCAGCATGTAAATTAGTAGGCGAATTGACCTTTGGCGTCGATTTTGTAACCCAGGCTTCTGGAGACGCGGTTGCAATTGTCCCACTTAAGCCTTTTAAAGCCGGTAGTTCATACATTAATGTATTAACAACTGGGCTTAAAGATTCAGAAGGTCGCTCAATTGAACCATCGTCAACATATGCCACTGTTAGACAAGAAGCGCCATTAGTTACGCCATCACAACTTGCGCTGCAAGGAGCTGTGAATAGTTATGAAAACGTAGTAGTAAGCTCTGGTGATATTACAAAAGACGATATTATTTTTTCTGCTGCCATGACAATGCAATCAGCAGGACCAGTGCTTGGCACGATTAAAAAGGTTTTAGCAGCAAGCTTAACAGAGCCAACAATTCCAACGCCTGCGTTGCAAATTCCTACTCAGCCTATGGCTAACGTACAACAAGCTTTTGCATTGCAGGGGGTGACTGTACCTGATGTGTTCCAAGCTGCGCAATATCAAAAAGGCAGCATTCAATTACCTATGTATTTAGGCACGCCTGAAGGTAAAGAGATCAGTGATTTAAACGATACTTACTGGCAAGGTATGTGTGATAGTGCTGTCGCTATTTTAGGCTATAAAGCGCAAGCTGGTGAAGCGTTCCCAACCGATCCTATTAGCACTAACGATGCAATGTGTGCTGCTTTAAGTGATGGACAGCTTCGTGATTTAGGGCTTGATAGCACTAAACACTTAACTAAATATAACTCACTTCCTAAAGTGCAAAGTATGGCTAATGTGCCAGTGCAAATTACTAAGCCGATTTTACCGGTTGTTAATGCATACCGTACAGGTTTAGGTTTAGAGCCATTTACTGCTATGCCAGCAGGTGGTTGGCCAGTAGTGATTATGCAACACGGTATAACCACACAAAAAGAAAGCATGTTAACACTAACAGCGCAGCTTTCACTGCAAGGGTTTGCCACAGTTGCAATTGATCATCCTCGTCATGGCGAGCGTGGTGTAGACGTTGATTTAGACGGTAACGATGACTTTAACGCAACTTCGGGAAAAGGCTCTGTACTTAGTTACATGAACTTGAGCTCATTATTAGTAGCTAGAGATAGCCTACGCCAGTCAAGTGCTGACTTACTTGGTTTACGTTTAGGTCTAAACTTCAGCGGTGATAGCGCAATGAATTCACAAGATGTGTCTTACATTGGACACTCTCTGGGATCAATTGTAGCGCCTGCGTTTATTGCACAAGCTAATAGCCCATTGGCCGACCAAGTAGACCCATTATTTAAGGTTAACGCTGTAGCATTAGCAAGTGGTGGTGGCGGTATTGCAAGCTTTTTACTAGAATCAGCAGCGTTTGGTCCATTTATTCAAGGCTCTGTACTTTCTCAAGCAGGTACTGCTGAATCGATAGAGTTTAAGGCATTCAGAGATGGCCCCGCTGTTTCTAACTGTGGTGAGTCAGCGCAAACGCAAGCAAGTATCTCATGTGGCTTTACTGAGTTTGCAAAAGCACTAACGATGGCGGGAGAAACTGATAAACTTGCTAATATCAAGGGCGTGATGACGCAGTTTGTATTTGCAGCTCAAACTGCATTAGATAGTGGCGACCCAACCAACTATGCAGCAACGGTTAAAGCACTAGAAACACCTGTATACATGAACGTAGTGGTAGGTGATGGCACAGATAATAACAAGCCAGATCAAGTTATTCCGCCGATGACTGCCAATAACCCAATTGCAGGTACTGTCCCTTTGGCTAACTTTATGGGGTTAGACACGGTGAGTACCACTCAAGCGCCAACAGAAATGGGCTCTAGCTATTTAGTTAAATTTAATACCGGCCATCATGGGTCAATATTAACGCCAGCACAAGATGAAGGTGAGTCGTCTACAGTTGCGGGTAGTGCAGCTGCGAATGCTGAAATGCAATTGCAGGTTGCTACTTACCTAGCTTCAAGAGGGCGCCTTTTAATGGTGCAAAACACTGAGGTTGTGACGAATTAATAATCAACCATTCAATTAAGTACTAAAAGCCACTGTATAGTGGCTTTTTTTTATTTTAAAGCATGCTAAATTGACTGAAATTTATAAACGGAGAATACAGTTGGAATTTTTATACGAGTACGGTTTGTTTTTTGCTAAAACCATTACCTTTGTTATTGCTATCGCTGTCATTTTGACCTTAATTGTAAGCTCGGCTGTTAAGCCAAAAGCAAAAAAAGGTGAGATAGAAATAGGTGACTTATCAGAGCAGCTTACTAATATAAAAGAAAGCTTTTTAAATAATACGCTAGGTAAAAAAGAGCTAAAAGCCTATCAAAAGCAACAAAAAATAGAGCAAAAAAAAGCTGAAAAAGAAGAGCCTAAATCACGACTCTATGTTATTGACTTTAACGGCAGCATGGATGCACATGAAGTAGAGAGTTTACGCGAAGAAGTGACTGCGATTATTTCAATCGCGGACCCTAAAAAGGACAAAGTGTTAGTTCGCCTTGAAAGTGGTGGCGGCGTGGTACATGGCTATGGTTTAGCTGCATCACAACTACAACGTTTTAAGTCAGCTGGTATTGAGTTAACCGTATCAATAGACAAAGTCGCTGCCAGTGGTGGCTACATGATGGCTTGTGTGGCTGATCATATTATTGCAGCGCCGTTCGCAATTGTTGGCTCTATTGGTGTTATTGCACAAATTCCAAACTTTAATAAAATATTAAAGAAGAACGATGTTGATTTTGAACAAATTACGGCGGGCGAATTTAAACGTACGCTAACGTTATTTGGTGAAAATACCGATAAAGCCCGTGAAAAGTTTCGTGAAGAGATAGAGCAAACTCATGTATTGTTTAAAACGTTTGTAAGCACACAGCGTCCCAGTTTGAACATGGACTTAGTGGCAACGGGTGAACATTGGTTTGCAACCCAAGCAATTGAAAAAGGGTTGGTTGATACTATTAAAACCAGTGATGATGCATTGTTAGAGCAGCAACATCAGCATCAAATATACAAGGTTCAATACAAAATTAAAAAAGGGCTAAGTGATAAGCTTGCAATAGGGCTTAGCCATGGAGTGAATAAAGCAGGTGTAAGTTTAATGTCAAAATTTAAGGCGTTAAATCCCTAATAACAAAACTCAATAAAAAAAGCCTTGTTACTTAAAGTAGCAAGGCTTTTTTTATAACTAACAAGAGAAGCGGTTAGTCAATTGACTTGTGATAGTCTTCTAAGTCTTTAGCTGCATTAGGGTCGTTAAAGATACTTTCATCTAATTCACCCTCACTTTTAGCAACTACACAGGTTACCATACAGTCACCTGTTACATTTACTGCGGTGCGGGTCATATCAAGTAGTCTATCAACACCTATTATAATTGCGATGCCTTCAACCGGTAGGCCTACTTGGTTAAGTACCATAGCTAGCATAATTAAGCCAACACCAGGAACACCCGCTGTACCAACCGAGGCAAGCGTTGCTGTTAATATCACCATTAAGTAATCAGAAATAGTTAAATCAACACTAAATACTTGAGCAATAAATACCGTAGCGACACCTTGCATAATTGCAGTGCCATCCATATTAATGGTTGCGCCTAATGGAATAGTAAATGAAGCCACTGAGTTATTAGCGCCTAGCTTCTTAGTTGCAGTTTCAAGTGTGATAGGCATAGTTGCGCTTGAACTTGAGGTGCTAAAAGCAAATAAACAGGTGTGCTTCATTTTAGCTAAGAAAGTGAGCGGGTTTAGGCCTGTAAGTATTTTTAGCAGTAGGGTGTAGTTTACGAATGCATGCAATAACAGGGCTAAAACAACGACGCCAAAGTACTTAGCTAAGCTTACAATTAAGTTAAGCTCGATAGTAGTAAATAACTTAGCCATTAAGAAGAATACGCCGTAAGGGGCAATATTCATTAACAAAGTAACTAGTTTTAAGATAACAGTATTTAAGTCTTCAAATACCGTTGCTACACGTTTACCTGCTTTACCGCTAAGCGCCATTGCAATACCAAATAATAAAGCAAATACAATAACTTGTAGCATATTACCTTTTGCCATTGCTTCAAAAGGATTGGTAGGGAACATATCAATAATAACGCGAGCTAAAGTTGGCGCTTCTTTTGCGTCGTAGCTTGCTTGAGAAGGAAGCCCAATCCCTTCACCTGGATTAAATAGTAACGCCAGTGTAATTGCCACTGTAATAGCTATCGCTGTGGTAACCAAATATAGGCCAATCGACTTTCCACCTAAACGGCCTAATTTTTTAGGATCGCTTAAACTACAAGTACCACACACAAGCGATACAAAGACGAGGGGAACAACTAGCATTTTTAAACTAGCTATAAATATTTGCCCACCTACATGAAAAAGACCATCAACAAAAAAGGCTTTAATTGGCAAAGAGAATAACCCAAGAGGGATTAGGTAATCGTCTTCACCAGCTAATATAGCCTGAAATATAAAGCCTACTGCAACACCAAGCACCATACCAATCATGATGCGAGTAGTTAAACTCATTGAACGGATTTTAGACATATTTCCAATCTATTTTTTATAAATTTGGCATAGACTAACAGCATGTAATTTTTTTTACAGGAAAAACGTCAACTTTTTAAAAATTTTTATCGCAAAAAGAAGTAAAAATCTGAGATTTTAGACTAAGTTATAAGTTAACATTAAGTAAATAAGTTTAACTTAGTAATAGCGCATTGGAGAAACATATGCCTTTAACCCGTTTGCTTAGCATTATATTGCTCAGCTCATTACTCATTGCTTGTGGCGGTGGTGGCTCACTTGAGAAAGAGACAGGAACCGTTGGTGGGGATACTGGAGGCGACAATGCCGTACTAGATACCCAAGTTGAACTTAATTTTGAAGATCGAATCGTTACCGCTAACAATCCGCTTGAGGTCGTTGCGACTGTAACTGACAGTGATGGACAGCCTGTTGTTCGTCAAGAAGTTAGTTTTACTACAACACTTGGCTCTTTCATACCTGCTACAGCAAGCGCATTAACAAATACAAGTGGTGTTGCAACTATTGAGCTCAGTGCAGGCAGTGTTGAAGGAGCAGGAACTATTGTTGCCAGCTACGAAGGCTCCACAAGTAAGCTCGGTTTTTATACCGCAGGTGATGAGCCGCAATCTAATGACTCTGCTGCAAATATTGACATTAAAATCTTACAAAACTGTCCTGATAGTTGGTTAAATATTGATAGAGATTCTACAGAACTTGATCCATCTGATTGTTCACAAAATAGCAACTTACTTGGGCAACAAGCGATTGTTTATGCAAAAATCACAAAACCTGGTAGTAATACGCCAGCCAGTAATGTACTGGTTCAAGCGACAACAACACTAGGAATTTTACTACCAGAAAGCTTAACAGCTAAAACTGATGCGTTTGGTGTGGCTATTTTGAATTTATTGCCTGGCAGTAGCTCAGGTGTTGGTCAAGTTGAATTAACCGCACAGGGCGGAATTGCGAGTGCTTTATTTGAAATTAACGCTGTTCAAGTCAATGTAAATTTAAGCGCAGGTATTGCTACCGGAGGTGTGCTATCTGCAGGTTCTACCACGATCATTACAGCTGAGATTGTAGATGGTAGTAATAATGTATTTACTACTCCGCTGGAAGTGCAATTCACTTCTGCTTGCGCAGAAGAATCCACTCCTAGGGCCACTATCGATAATGTGGTAACGAGTATTGGTGGTACGGCAAGTGCAACTTATAAAGCTGATGGCTGTAATGGTATAGATACGATTACCGCGACTGTTGTTACTGGCGGCAATGTTGCAACAAAAACTATAAACATAAATGTAGCTGCAGCTCAAACTGGCTCAATTGCGTTTATGGGGGCGACTAATCAAGTGTTAGCTATTAAAGGAGCAGGTGGTCAAACCTTGACCGAGAATTCAGAACTCACCTTTAAGCTTTTAGATGTAAATGGAAACCCAGTGGGTCAAAAACAAATTGATTTTGCACTTTCACAAAACCCTGGTGGGGCTCTATTAGACAGCGCATTTCAATTTACTAACAACGAAGGTTTAGTGACTGTAAACGTTCGCTCAGGAAAAGCTGCTGGTATTTTATCTGTGATTGCTTCGCATCAGATTGATAGTGGCGATACCTCACAAAATAGTGTGATCTCTATTGTCTCTAATGACATTACAATTACCACAGGTGTGCCAGATCAGGATAGTTTCACGCTTGCAGTGCAAACCTTTAATACCGAGTCATTAAACGAAGCAGGAGTAACTACAGACTTAACCGTATTTGCAGCCGATCATTTTAATAATTTTGTACCAGATAACACGGCAATTTATATTGCCAGTGAAGGTGGTGCAGTTGGCACTATTGATGATGAACAATTTACACCTTTATTACTTTGTCGCACCACAGACGGTGTGTGTAAAGCGCAGTGGCGTAGCCAAAATCCAGTCCCATATCATTACAGCATTTATAATAATTCTGTTGCAGATAAATGCGACCGTTATTTTGGACAATCTGCACCTTGTACTTTAGGTATTAGAGAGTCACAACTAGACGCAAATGGTAACTTAATTAATTATCTAGATAGCAATGGCGATCCAATTGCACTTATTGATGCGCCTAATGACTCGCCAATTGATTACCCACTAGGTGGACGTGTTAGCTTACTTGCTTATTCTGTGGGTGAAGAGTCATTTAATGATGTATCTGCCAACGGTGAATTTAATCAAAACGAGTTTGACTCAACTTTACAAGATTTACCTGAAGCCTTTATAGATTTTAATGAAAATGGGGTGTTTGATGGGAATTTACCAGCGCCAACAGACCCTGTGGATTCTAATGGTGGTGAAGATGAGTGGTATGTGGAACGCTCAGGCGCACAAGATAATGGCCAGTATGACAGTGGTGATGGTATATACAATGGCTTGTTATGTAGTGATGAGGCCCTTGCTGCAAATGCGTGTACTCGTGAAACAGTTAATGTACGCGCTCGTTCAGAGTTAGTTATGTCAGGTAGTACACCTTACATTAGAGCTGTAACGGCTTTAAATGACTGTAGTTTAAGTGACGGTATTCGCTTAGAAGCTTCTGATATGGAAGGTATGTGCGACATAAATCTTATTGATATCAGCGACTCAACGCCCTACAGTGCGATTTCAGTGACTATTTTCTTCAGCGATATTCATAACAATCCACTGCCTGCGGGCACTACAGTGAGCGTCACTGCCGACAATGGTGTATTAAGAGGGTTAACAGATTACACCGTGGTTAATACAGCACAAAAAACGCCAATCTCTGTTTCAGTTAATATTACTAAAGAGGCTGAGCCAAATGATGTTGATTCTGGGTTTTTATACATTGAGTTTGAAACGCCAGGAGGTGTGAAAACCCAATATACCGTGATGTCGATTTTAGACGAACCTAAGGTTTAAAATATGTGAAGGATAAAAAATGCCAACCAATAAGGTTGGCATTTTTGTTTCTATTCTATATATTCCACATCAATTATTCAAAAACGCTGGTTTGTTTAAATTAACAACAGAAATTGTTTGTTTATTCAGTAAATACTGAAAAGTTTGTATTAAAAGCTTGTAAGAACTAGTGTTTGTAGATATACCTATAAATATTCGCGCCGCATGAGTCGGCTAAACACATTTAAAAAACTAGGTTAGAAATAGGCAACTATGGGCAAATCGCTAGTAATTGTAGAGTCACCTGCTAAGGCTAAAACAATTAATAAATACTTAGGTAATGATTTTATCGTGAAGTCCAGCATTGGGCACGTACGAGATTTACCTACATCAGGATCAGGCAAAAACAAAGTACCAGCAAGCAAAACACCTGCTGAGGTTCGTAAAATGCCACCTGATGAGAAAGCAGCGTATAAACAGCAACGTGACTATTCTAACTTAGTCGCGCGTATGGGCATCGATCCCGAAAAAGGGTGGGAGCCACATTACGAAGTATTGCCGGGTAAAGAAAAGGTTGTTCAAGAATTACAAAAGCTTGCCCAAAATGCTGATCAAATCTATCTCGCAACGGATTTGGATAGAGAAGGGGAAGCAATTGCTTGGCATCTTCAAGAAATCATTGGTGGCGAACCTGAAAAGTATAAGCGCGTTGTGTTTAACGAAATCACTAAAAATGCAATACAACAAGCGTTTGAAACTCCGGGTGAATTGAACACCGATATGGTTTTTGCGCAGCAGACTCGTCGTTTCCTAGATCGCGTTGTTGGTTTTATGGTCTCGCCTTTATTGTGGGCTAAAGTTGCACGAGGTTTATCTGCAGGACGAGTTCAATCTGTTGCAGTGCGATTATTGGTGGAACGCGAACGTGAAATTAAAGCGTTTATCCCTGAAGAATTTTGGGATATTCATGCAGATGTTAAAAATAGCGAGTCTGACTTACGTTTAGAAGTCACTAAACAAGCAGACAAGCCATTTAAGCCTGTAAATGAAGCACAAGCTACAGCAGCAGTTAAAAGCCTCGAGAATGCCGAATATAAAGTTGTAAGCGTTGAAGAAAAACCAAGTAAGAGTCGCCCAAGTGCGCCATTTATTACTTCAACCATGCAACAAGCCGCCAGTACTCGACTCGGTTATGGCGTTAAAAAGACCATGATGCTTGCGCAGCGCCTATATGAAGGTGGTTACATTACCTATATGCGTACCGATTCAACTAATCTATCAAAAGATGCGGTTGAGATGTGTCGTGAGTATGTAACCAATGAGTTTGGCGCAAAATATTTACCTGCTGATCCAATTAACTATAGCTCAAAAGGCAATGCACAAGAGGCGCACGAAGCGATTCGTCCTTCTAGCGTATCGGTACTTTCAGGGCATGTTGAAGGTGTTGATGCCGATGCTAAAAAGCTTTATGAGCTTATCTGGCGTCAGTTCGTGGCTTGTCAAATGGTGCCTGCTGAATACGACTTAACCACATTAACCGTTGCCGCCAATGATTTCACATTAAAGGCAAAAGGCCGTGTGCTTCGCTTTGATGGTTGGACAAAAGTACAGCCAGCAGTGCGTAAAAAGAACGAAGAAGATCAATCACTTCCTGCTGTTAAGCAAGGTGAAGTTCTCACCTTAGTTGAGCTTGATCCTAAGCAGCATTTTACCAAGCCGCCAGCACGTTTTAGTGAAGCGAGCTTAGTTAAAGAACTTGAAAAGCGTGGCATTGGCCGTCCTTCAACTTATGCGTCTATCATTTCGACTATTCAAGATCGTGGCTATGTTCGAGTAGAAAATCGTCGCTTTTTTGCTGAAAAAATGGGTGAAATTGTTACCGATCGCCTAGTTGAAAACTTTACTGATTTAATGAACTTCGATTTTACCGCTAAAATGGAAGGTCGTTTAGATGATATCGCTGAAGGCGAGCGTGTTTGGACGCAAGTTCTCGATAAGTTTTATGCTGATTTCTCAACCCAGTTAAACATTGCTAAAGGCGAACCAGATGAAGGCGGCATGCGTCTGAATCAAATGGTAGAAACCGATATTGACTGTCCAACCTGTGGCAGAAAAATGGGCATTCGTACTGCTTCAACGGGCGTATTCTTAGGCTGTACAGGTTATAACCTGCCACCTAAAGAGCGCTGTACTACCACTATGAATTTAGTGTCGGGTGATGAAGCGGTTGCAGCTGATGTTGAAGACGTTGAAACAGAAACATTAATGCAAATGAAGCGCTGTCCTATTTGTGAAACAGCGATGGATTCATACCTTATCGACGAAACCCGTAAATTGCATGTGTGTGGTAATAATCCAGCATGTCAGGGGCATGTTGTTGAAGAGGGTACCTTTAAAATTAAAGGCTACGACGGCCCTATTATCGAATGTGATAAATGTGGCGCTGATATGGAATTAAAATCAGGCCGATTTGGTAAGTATTTTGGTTGTAACAACGATGAATGTAAAAATACACGTAAGTTGTTAAAAAATGGCGAAGCTGCGCCACCAAAAGAAGATCCAGTTCATATCCCTGAATTAGAATGTGAAAAGTCTGAAGCCTATTTTGTATTACGTGATGGCGCGGCCGGTATTTTCTTAGCTGCAAATACGTTCCCTAAATCACGAGAAACACGTGCTCCTAAAGTAGAAGAGTTACAACGCTTTAGAGATCGTATTTCGCCTAAGTTTTACTACCTAGCTGATGCACCAGCCAAAGATCCTGATGGCAACCTTGCTGTTGTGCGTTACAGTCGTAAAAACAAAGTCCAATATGTGATGACTGAAGTTGATGGTAAAGCAACTGGTTGGACGGCCCATTACGAGGGTGGTAAATGGGTAGAAGAGGCTAAGAAAAAAGCTGCGCCTAAAAAGAAAGCTGCAGCTAAAAAAGCGCCAGCTAAAAGTAAAGCTAAAGCCAAACCAAAAAAAGATGATGAATAATTAATTATTCATCGCTTTAATAATAAAAAAACCGGAACGCACAGCCTGTGACAGTTCCGGTTTTTTTTGCATTATCAAACCTATCGCAATGGCATTTTTAACCTGATTTTTTATTTTACAGAGTTAAAATGTAACCAATTTAGGTTTGAACCGCTCAATTATTCATTAAACCTTAACAGCAGTGACTTTGTTATAGCCTTCAGATGTTAGTTCATCATTCACACACTTTAAAACATAGTTATAAATTGCTTCATCGCTTACGTCGTCTTCTTTAGCCCAGCTAATACACATTTCTGTGAACTCTTGAATCGTTTCGGCTGAAGCGTCTGTAGTATCGCTTGCAACTGCATTTGCAGCTGATAAAGCGAAAAATGGTGCAACGATTAACGCGAGTAATGCTTTATTCATTTTTTTATTCCTAAAAATGGAGTAACAATCGAATTATGCATTCAAATAATGCCTACATAAAACAAGTGTAACCAAGCCAGAACATCTCTGTTGGTAAACTAATTTTTAATCACAATTCACATAAAGGAAAACGAAAAATTTTTATCGTCAGGATAAGCATATTGTGTACCTACTTTTAGGCTGAAGTGATTGTGTTAGCGTTTAATTTAAGCTAATGTCGCGTTTTAATTTTTAGGTGCCCTTATGTCAGAGCCACACACAAATAATACAAATAAAAAAATACACCCTGTTCATAAAGTTGAACACGGCCTTGAGTCGTTTATATTTAAAGGACGCTGGTTACTCGCCCCATTTTTTGTCGGCTTATTATTTGCTGTGGTTTTACTACTTATAAAGTTTTTTAAACAACTATATATGATGGGGATAGCGACGTTTACTGCTAGTAATCAAGAGCTGTTGGTTGGTATTTTAACTTTAGTTGATACTGCATTGTTAGCAGGTCTGCTGTTGATTATTATTTTTAGCGGTTACGAAAACTTTGTCTCTAAGCTTAATATCGAAAATCATGAAGACCGCCCTGTATGGATGGGTAAGGTCGGGTTTTCTGGTTTAAAAATGAAGCTGATCAGTGCAATAGTGGCCATTTCAGCCGTTGAGCTGCTTAAGGTATTTATAAGTTCTACGTCTCATTCTAATAATGAATTACTCTGGAAAGTACTGATACACGTTACGTTTGTGGTATCAGGTGTACTATTTGCTTTTACTGATTATTTAAATAGTAAAACAATTAACCACTAAAAATTTGTTATAAAAAACCCGAGCAATGCTCGGGTTTTTTATTTGTAATAATTTTAAATATTAACTGCAGTTGGCGTAATAACTACCAAATGGCTCAACGGTCAGTGTTTTATTATCAAGCTGCGCGTTGTAATGAGAAAGCGCGCTATGTTCTTTTTCAACACTAACATCAATAACAAGCTCTGCTTTTGTCCCGCTTAAATTGAATACACACAACATCTTTTCTTCGTTTAATGTGCGGTAAAACGCTAAAATTGGCTCGGCGGTTTGTAAAAACTCAATATCACCTTCAAGTAATACTGGCTGGTTTTTACGCCAGGCCATAAACTCACGGTACGCATTTAATATTGAGTTTGCATCATTCTCTTGTTCAGCAACTGCTTGGAGCTTGTGTTGTTGATCAACAGGTAACCACGGTTTTACCTCGCTAAATCCTGCATTGTGTGAATTTGGTTGTGAGTTATCAAGGTTTTCCCAAGGCATTGGGGTACGACATCCATCGCGACCTTTAAAGTTTGGCCAAAAAGTTATGCCGTATGGGTCTTGTAAATCTTCAAAAGCAACACTGGCTTCACCGAGTCCGAGTTCTTCACCTTGATACATACACACGCTGCCACGTAGTGAAGCGAGTAGGGCGGTCAACATTTTACATTGTGCTGGGTTTACCTTTCCTGTTTCACTCCAACGGCTAGCAACACGTTCTACGTCATGGTTGCTAAATGCCCAACAAGGCCAGCCTTCAGTCATGCGTTGTTCAAGTGTAGTAACGGTGTTTCGTATATACTCGCTAGAGTAATCATCCGTTAGTAGCTCAAAGCTATAACCCATGTGCAATTTATCACCGCCTTGAGTGTATTCTGCCATTGTGGCTAATGAATCTTCAGATGAAATTTCACCCAGTGATACGGTACCAGGGTATTTGTTAAGTAAAGTGCGAATATCACGCATAAACTCTATGTTTTCAGGCTGGGTATTATTGTAGTAATGATACTGAAATGCATACGGGTTATCTTCGCTAAAGCCACGGCCTTGACGCTTTTCTTTTGGTTTTGCTGGGTTATCACGAAGCAAAGCGTCATGATAGCAAAAGTTAATGGCATCTAACCTAAAGCCATCCACGCCTTTTTTAAGCCAAAACTCAACATTGTCTAGTACGGCTTGGCGAACATCGGGGTTATGAAAGTTAAGATCCGGTTGTTCAGTGAAAAAGTTATGTAAGTAGTATTGTCCACGACGCGGCTCCCATTGCCATGCACCACCACCAAAAATAGACAACCAATTATTAGGTGCTGTCCCGTCCTCTTTAGCATCGGCCCATACATACCAGTCAGCTTTATCGTTGGTTAAGTCTTCACGACTATCAATAAACCATTGGTGTTGATCTGAGGTGTGGCTTAGGACTTGGTCAATAATAATTTTAATGTCGCGTTGATGTGCTTGTGCAATTAACTCATCAAAATCATCTAAATTACCAAAAAGGGGGTCAATATCACGATAGTCGCTAATATCATAACCAAAATCTTTCATCGGCGATTTAAAGAAAGGTGAGATCCAAATAGCATCCACCCCTAAGCTTTTAATGTAATCAATACGATTTATTATCCCTTTTAAATCACCAATGCCATCGTTGTTGCTATCTTGAAAGCTACGCGGATAAACCTGATAAATAACCGCACCTTTATACCATTGCTTTTGGGCCATGCTTTTCTCCGTTTTCACACTGTCTTTGTGTTGTTCTTTTTTTAGAGGTAATAATCCCCGTTTATTTGAAAAAGCATACTTGAAGCCTGTCATACTGTAAAAATCCTGCATACGTATGCACCGATTTTAAGGTATTAAAACTGGATGAAATAATCGTTCAGGCAATCGATTTGAGTCGTGGATTATTCTTATTATATTTTACCAATTCTAATATGGAGTTGTTAATTTATTGTTTGCGCTGTTTAGGTGCACAAAAACAAAGGTCTGCACTGAGTTGGTGTTTTTAGTTATTGGTCTTACCAATTTAATTTGTGTAGATAGTGTGTTTAGTAATTAATTAAAAAATAAAATTTTCTTGCTTCTCTTTATCAGCGTTTTATGAAAGGTTTATTTCATAAAAAAATAAATAGTTGTTATCACTTAACTCATAAAATACTCTTGCACCAAAATAACCTATTTTAAAACAGTTGGTTACATGTTGGTTTGTAAATTTAATGTTAAATTTGTGCGTGCGGTGCTATTTTGAATACGTATGCAATAAGTTGTTAATAAAATAATACGAGCGTTAATATTCATCCTGACAACAAAATAAGCTCGCATGTTTAACTATCACTTAAGCAAGTAAGCGGGTATCACATTATGGGTAACGGGAAAACATTATGGCTATGTTCAAACCAAGTATACTAACGCTAGCATTAACTGCTGCGGGATTATCAAGCTTTGCCACCACTGCGGCACAAGAAGAAACAATAAAAAATGATGATGTAGAAATCATCGAAGTGAAAGGTTTTCGCGGTAGTGTTGTTGAATCAATAAATACTAAGCGTTTTTCAACACAGGTGGTTGAGTCAATTTCTGCTGAAGACATTGGTAAACTTCCAGATACATCTATTGCAGAGTCAATCGCACGTTTACCAGGTTTAACAGCGCAACGTCTTGATGGCCGTGCTAGTCGTGTAAGTGTTCGTGGTTTTAGCGAAAACGAAAGCGCAACAACATTTAATGGTCGTGAGCAAGTATCGATTGGTGACAACCGTGGTGTTGAGTTTGACCTTTACCCATCAGAAATAATGAGCGGCGTAACCGTTTATAAAACACCAAGTGCCAGTATTGAAGCTGAAGGTATTGCCGGTGTAATCGACATGCAAACGGTAAAGCCTTTAAGTAAAGGCGAGCGCGTGATCATGTTTAATGGTCAGTTAGAGCAGTCAGGTTTTGATAAGCTAAATCCTGATGGTGATGATAAAGGCTTTCGTGGCACGGTTTCATACATTGATCAGTTTGCAGATGACACTATAGGTGTTGCATTTGCTTACAACACAATGAGCTCACCAAACCAAGAAAAACGCTGGAATTCTTGGGGATACCCTGAATTCGACGTTGATGGACAGAATTATTCAATCTTAGGCGGCGCTAAACCATTCGTACGTTCATCAACACTTGAACGTGATTCAGCGATGCTAGTAGTGGAAGCTGCACCAAATGATCGTCTAAACATGACGTTTGATGCGTTATATGTAGATTTTAACGATGAAAAAATCTTACGTGGTATTGAAGTACCTTTCGCCTGGGGTCAAGGTAGCATCGACCCGAATAGTGTTACTGTAGATGAACAGTCTGGCTTTATCACCAGTGCAACAACGCAAGGTCAACGCGTTGTAGTTCGCAATGATGTTGAAGAACGTGATGCTGAATTAACGCAATTTGGATTTAATACTAAATATGACATTGACGATTCATGGTCGGTAGAGTTTGATGCGAGCTTATCTGAAGTTGAGCGTAAGGACTGGAGCTTACAAAGTTATTCTGGCACAGGCCGTGGCGATGCAAACGGTATTGCTGACAACATTGGTTACTCACTTGATGGCGGCAATACCGGCGCCAAATTTAGCCACGAGTTAGATTATAGTGATTATGCTTTAATTCAGTTAGGTGGTCCTTTGTCATGGGGAACCAGCTCAGCGCTAAATAATAAGTACGGCTTAAATGATACGGCTTATCAAAACACCGCACAAGATGGCTTTATTAATGCACCTGAAGTTAATGATGAATTACATACTTTAAAACTAGCAGCAAGCAAGTTATTAGAAAACGATTACTTAAGCAAAGTAAGTTTTGGTATGTCATATCGCGACCGCGAGAAGAGTAAAAAGTCTGAAGGGTATTACTTAACATTAAGCGATTTCTCATTAGATAATCCTGGTACGCTTGTCGTTCCAGAGCAATATCGCCTCGGAACAGCTAGCTTAGGCTTTATCGGTATGGGGGATATGATTGCCTATGACACCCGTGCACTAGTTGACGATGGATATTATGACTCAATTCAAGAAAGTTTAACGGATATAAAACACACTACGCAGTCGTACACAGTTCAAGAAAAAGTTACGGCGTTTTTTGTTCAAGCTGATATTAATGCTGAAGTAGGTGAACTACCATTAACAGGTAACTTTGGTGTTCGCTATGTTAGAACTGAGCAATCTTCGCAAGGTTTTGCGGCTGTGCCGAATGACGTGACTGGTCTAGTTGAAGCCGTTCCTAACAATGTGTCACACGATTATAGTCATGTTTTACCTAGTCTTAATTTATCTTTAGCGCTAGATGAAAATCAAACTGTGCGTTTTGGTGCCGCTAAAACTATCTCACGAGCCCGCCTAGATGAAATGAATGCTTCTGTTAATGCGAGCTACAATTCTGAGCGTCCTGATGAGAATGGCAACTATTGGTCAGTGTCTGGTGGTAATCCTACACTTGAACCAAAAGAAGCAACGGGTTTTGATTTTACTTATGAAAACTACTTTAGTGCAGAAGGATACTTCTCAGCGGCTGTATTTTATAAAGACTTAAGCCAATGGATATTTGATGGTGTATACGAAGTTGATATGTCAGGAGTTGCTAACCCTTCAACGGGTGAGATACCAGAGAATAGTACCGGTACTGGATCAGGTAAAGTGAATGGCGGTGGTGGAGATCTTTGGGGCTATGAATTGTCTCTTGCTCTACCGTTTAATATTTTTAGTGATTCATTAGAAGGTTTTGGTTTAATTGCCAGCCATACAGGAATTGAACAAGATATTGAAGATCAAAACGGTAATGAATACGAATTACCTGGTTTGTCGGATAAAATTGAAAGCTTAACTTTTTATTATGAAAACTATGGCTTCCAAGCACGTACTAGTATGCGTAAACGTAGCGACTTTAAAGGTGATATTTACAACGCAGGTTATGAAACTCAGCAAGTGAATATCTTAGGTGAAACAATTTGGGACGTACAAGTTGGTTACGATTTTGGCGAAGCAGGTGTTGAGAGCTTAGATGGCTTAAATGTGACATTCCAAGTACAAAATATCACTGAAGAACCATTTACAACACTAAGTGGTGATAATGCTTTACAAGTGCGTGATTACCAAGATTATGGGCGTAACTTTATTCTTGGATTTAGCTACAAGCTTTAACTGAAATTTAGTTAAGTTATTAGCCCTTGTAATTAGTTTTACAAGGGTTTTTTTATAGCTACTTTACCTAAGTTTTATCAAACTTTTTAAATTCTGATTTAAAAAAGTGAGCAATAATATGAAGCCAATAAAACATGTCGTCATTGCAGGCGGTGGAACAGCTGGTTGGATAACCGCAGCACTACTTAATAAAGTGTTAGGTAAAGTAATTAATATTACCCTTATTGAATCAAGTAGCATTGGCACTATAGGTGTGGGAGAGGCCACTATTCCTCCTATTATTGGGCTTAATAATGCGCTCGGTATTAATGAGCAAGATTTTATAAATGCCACTAATGCGTCTATCAAACTGGGTATAGAGTTCGAAAATTGGAAAACACCAGGGCATAGCTACATGCATGCATTTGGCTCGTTTGGTAAAGACTTTCCCTTTTGTGACTTTTATAATTTTTGGGTAAAAGGGCACATTAATGGCAGCGAGGACTCTTTATGGGATTTTTCTCTTAACTATCAAGCCGCTAAACAGCACAAATTTACGCTACTAAATACTATTCCTAATACTCAATTACCAGGGCTTAGTTATGCGTTTCACTTTGACGCCACTTTGTATGCTGAATATTTAAAAAATCTTGCATTATCACGCGGCGTTAAACACATTGATGCAAAAATAGAACGTGTTGAGCAATGCCCAGACACAGGTAATATCACCAACTTAACACTTGACGATAATAGCCAAATCCAAGGCGATTTATTTATAGATTGTACTGGCCAGCGCGCACTTTTAATTGAGCAAACTCTTAATGCGGGGTTTGTTGATTGGTCACATTATTTACCTTGCGATAGTGCTGTTGCAGTGCAATCAACAGGCAGTAACGAATTAAAGCCCTATACGCGATCAATAGCACATAACGCAGGTTGGCAGTGGCAAATTCCGCTACAAAATCGAACAGGTAATGGCTTAGTGTATTGCAGCCGTTATTTATCGGATGAGTCGGCAACCGCGCTTTTATTAAATAACTTACCGGGTGAGTCAACAACAAGCCCGCGTTTAATTAAATTTAAAACAGGTCGTCGTTTAAAGCAGTGGCATAAAAATGTAGTCGCAGTAGGGCTCTCTAGTGGATTTTTAGAGCCCTTAGAGTCTACTAGTATTCACTTAATACAAAGTGCGGTTACACGTTTAATTAAGTTGTTTCCTCATAATGGGGTTAGTGATGCGTTAGTAACTGAATTTAATAAGCAAAGCATCAGTGAAATCGAGCATATTCGTGACTTCATTATTTTGCACTATAAATTAACTGAGCGAGAAGACACCCCATTTTGGCGTCAATGTAAGCAAATGGAAATTCCTCAATCGTTAGCGCATAAAATGGATTTATTTAAACAAACGGGCAAAGTCGTGCGCGAAAACGACGAGTTATTTGCAGAAGTAGCTTGGCAGCAAGTGTTTATAGGTCAAGGCCTAATACCAAATGACTATAACAGTATTGTTGACTCATTAAGCAGTGAACAACTAACGGATTTATTCATAACGTTAAAAACCCTAATAAATTCAACGGTAGATAAACTACCTACTCATAAAGAGTTTTTAGCTAAGTTAAAAACAAACTAAGTGGCGTGACGTGGTGCTTTGGTTGCGGGTTAATTGTCACTGAATATGGCTGTGAATACGTATGCAGCAACTGTAATCAAGCTTTACTTAGCTTTAGTATAAACCTATAACAACACTGAAATAAAAATGACACACACAATGAAAAAAAGATTTTACACGCCGTTGCTTATATGCAGCGCATTGCTGGTGCACGGTTGCAGTGATGACAAAGAGATAAAAACAGATTTGTTAGTTAAGCAAACAGACCCAGTTAAGCCAGTGGTATATCAAGTATTTACTCGTTTATTTGGTAACACCCAAACCGCTAATGTGCCATGGGGAACCAAAGAGCAAAATGGAGTTGGTAAGTTTGCTGATTTTAACGACGAGGCATTAAAAGGCATTAAAGAGCTAGGTACCACGCATGTGTGGTACACCGGCGTTTTGCATCATGCCTTGGTGGGTGATTACACTGAGTACGGTATAAAACAAGACGATCCTGATGTGGTAAAAGGGCGTGCAGGTTCGCCTTACGCAATAAAAGATTATTACGATGTAAACCCTGATTTGGCAATTAATGTTACTAATAGACTCGAAGAGTTCAGCGCGCTAATTGAGCGTACTCATGAGCATGACATGAAAGTAATTATTGATATTGTTCCTAATCATGTGGCTCGAGATTATCACTCAATCGCAAAGCCTAACGGCGTGAAAGACTTTGGTGAGGACGATGATACTAGCAAGGCGTATGCTAAAAATAATAATTTTTACTATGTACCGGGTGAATCATTTAAAGTACCAACAAGCGACAGCTACCAAGTATTAGGTGGCAACAAACACCCTTTAGCCGATGGTCAATTTAGTGAAATCCCAGCAAAATGGACTGGCAATGGTGCACGTGCTCCAAAGCCTGATATAAACGACTGGTACGAAACGGTAAAAGTTAACTACGGTGTTAAACCCGATGGCAGCCTAGACTTTCCAACTTTACCTAAATCGCTTGAAAACCAAGATTACCGTGCACATTATGAATTTTGGCAAGATAAAGAACTGCCAAATAGTTGGTATAAATTTAGAGATATTGCCCTTTATTGGTTAGATAAAGGGGTTGATGGCTTTCGCTATGATATGGCTGAAATGGTACCCGTTGAATTTTGGAGCTTTTTAAATTCATCAATAAAAACACATAAACCCGATGCGTTTTTACTCGCCGAAGTATATAACCCATTGATGTACCGCACCTATATTCACCAAGGTAAAATGGACTACTTGTATGACAAGGTCGGTTTTTACGACACCCTAAAAGGGATTATGCAAGGTAAGCAACCCGCTAACACGTTATTTAAAGCACAAGCTGAAGTGGCAGATATTGAACAGCACATGCTGCACTTTTTAGAAAACCATGACGAACAACGTATCGCAAGTCCTGACTTTGCTGGCGACGCTGCATGGGGTAAACCGGCTATGGTGGTTTCTAACTTAATTAGTCGTTCGCCAACCTTGCTTTATTTTGGCCAAGACGTAGGTGAAGATGGATCAGAAAACGCAGGCTTTGGTTCGCCTACACGCACCAGTATTTTTGATTACATTGGCGTACCAGCGCACCAAGCATGGATGAATAATGGCAAGTTTGATGGCGCAAATTTAACTCCTGAGCAAGCACAGTTACGTCAATACTATATCGCAATTATGGAACTTAATGGCTTACCTGCTGTTGTTGCCGGTGATATGGCACCCTTGATGGTAACAGGCAGTGATAGAGTGGTGGGTTTTGTACGCACCCTAGGCCAGCAATCATTATGGGTGCTGAGCAACTTTAGCCAGCAATCACAAACAGTCACTATTACGCTCACGCCGAATCAAGCAACTATGCTCAAACCAAACTCAACGCTATACGACCTACTAGAGTCGCATAACGGTATTTTGGTGAGCGATGAGAAACAAAATACAACCTTTACGCTGACCCTTGATGCACTCAGCAGTGCCGTTTTAACAAATAAGGCTGATCATGAATTATAACAACAAACCAACCTTAAGCTTTTGGCAAATATGGAATATGTGCTTTGGCTTTTTAGGCATTCAATTTGGCTTTGCACTGCAAAACGGTAACGTAAGCCGTATATTTCAAACACTTGGCGCTAATGTCGACGATATTCCTATTTTATGGGTTGCAGCGCCGCTCACGGGCTTAATTGTGCAGCCAATTATTGGTTATTGGAGTGATAAAACTTGGGGCAAATTAGGCCGCCGTCGTCCTTTCTTTTTATACGGCGCTATATTAACCACGTTATCGCTTTTTATTATGCCAAATTCTCCCACGCTTTGGATTGCTGCGGGTATGCTGTGGATTATGGATGCCTCAATTAACGTTACCATGGAACCGTTTCGTGCATTAGTAGGCGACAACTTGCCAAACAAGCAGCGCGCCACAGGCTATGCTATGCAAAGCTTTTTTATTGGTGTGGGAGCGGTGGTTGCATCAGCACTCCCTTGGATGATGACCAACTGGTTTGATATTGCTAATACTGCACCGATTGGTCAAATTCCTGATTCTGTAAAGTATTCGTTTTACTTTGGTGGGGTTATTTTATTTATTGCAGTTGGCTGGACTATTGTCACCACAAAAGAGTACTCACCCGAGCAGCTCGCACAATTTAATCAACAAGAATCACAAACAACACAAACCAATATTACTAATAACGTTAATTTTACCAAAGGCGGCGTTATTTTTAGCGGCTTAGGTTTGCTTGTTTTAGCCACAGTATTAGGGCTGGATCTGGAAAAAGAACTTTACTTGCTGGCTGCTGGGTTAGTTAGTTTTGGTGTTATTCAATTTATTGCAGCGGCATTAAAAGCTAAACAGCACACTAGCGGCGGTTTTTATAATGTAGTGAATGA
Organism: Pseudoalteromonas sp. P1-16-1b; assembly: GCF_001401785.1. Classification (GTDB taxonomy): domain Bacteria; phylum Pseudomonadota; class Gammaproteobacteria; order Enterobacterales; family Alteromonadaceae; genus Pseudoalteromonas; species Pseudoalteromonas undina. Next base: position 200,172 of record NZ_LKGQ01000003.1, read on the forward strand.
TGTATTCACTATGCCTGAGGCGATGAAGCAATTGGCATGGGTACAATTTTTTAGTTGGTTTGCGTTATTTGCTATGTGGATTTACAGCACCTCAGCGGTTACTAGCTTTCATTACGGTAGTACCGACACCAGCTCGTTAGCCTACAACAACGGTGCAGATTGGGTGGGTATATTATTCGCTGCATACAACGGCTTTGCCGCGATTGCTGCTTTATGTATCCCGATCATTGTTAAACGCGTGGGATTAAAAGTAGCACATGCACTTAACCTTATTTTAGGTGCGTTGGGCCTAGCGAGCTTTATGTTCATAAAAGATCCAAGTTTACTTATTTGGCCAATGATAGGCGTAGGTTTTGCGTGGGCGTCTATTTTATCACTGCCTTATGCAATGTTAAGTACTTCAGTACCGAGTCATAAAATGGGCGTTTACATGGGCATTTTCAACTTTTTCATTGTGATCCCACAATTATTAGCCGCTAGCGTATTGGGGTTAATATTACGCCACTTTTTTGAAAACCAACCTATTTACGCATTAGTACTGGGCGCTGTGTCGTTTGTACTTGCAGCGGTTGCGGTATTGCGTGTTAAGCACACTCAGTAACGTAACGAGTAAACTGAAATTAATTAAGGCTTTAAAATGAAAAAATTAAATACAATTACCACCAGTTTATTAATGCTTGGTTTAACAGCTTGTGGCGCGCAGCAAGAGCCATCAAACAGCGCTGTAATGCAGGTATCGGCACCAGGTGCCCCTGGGGCAGAGCCATTTTGGGCCTATGCAGGTAAAACTGGTATTGGCACATCTTTTGAGCAATATCAAAATGGCCATTACAGTGATGAGGCCCCTACAGGAGCGGTTTCAAAAGTATGGTTTTCAATTGCTAAAGGTATGATCACCGAAACAATGTTTGGGCTTATTCATCAAGCGCAAATTAAAGACATGCAATTTGTTGTAGCAGGAAAAGATTTTACAGTCACAGAAGCTGACGATTTAGACGTTACCATTGACTACTTATACAAAGACGATAAAGGCCGCCCGTTATCATTAGCTTACAAAGTAGTAAGCAAAGATAAGCAAGGCCGCTTTAGCCTCGAAAAACACATATTTACCGATCCTGATGGGCAAAGCTTATTTGTACGCAGTATTTTTAATACCGAGCTTGAAGGCGTTAAGGCATACGTAAGCGTTAACCCGTATGTTGATAATAACGGCCTTGATGATTTTGCTAAAACTACAGATCAAGGATTGCTTGCATGGCAAGACAACAGCTACCTTTCATTGCAAGGTGCGCAGCCATTTAAACAAACAAGTGTTGGTTTTACAGGTGTGAGCGATGGTTTAAATCAGCTGAAAACAACTCAGCAGCTTACTCAGGTTTATAAAAATACCGGTGAAAAATCGGGTAATGTTAGCCTACTTGCAGAGCTGGGTGAAATTGGTGAAAACAGCCAGTTCGATTTAACCCTAAGCTTTGGTAATAGCGAACAAACCAGCTTTAAACAAGGCCAAGCTACGTTAGCCAAAGGTTACCAAGCGGTGCTTGATAATTACAACGGTAAAGGCGAAGCGCTTGGTTGGCAAGACTACCTGCAAAGCCTTGCACCGCTAAATAACATGAGCGAACAAACCGCAGATAACGGCAAGTTACTTTACACCAGTGCAATGGTACTTAAAGCGCAAGAAGATAAAACTCATGCAGGTGCGCTTATTGCCTCACTATCTAACCCTTGGGGCGAAACCGTATCGGCTAAAACAGGCTCTACTGGTTACAAAGCGGTATGGGTGCGCGACTTTTATCAAGTTGCCATGGCGTTTATGGCCATGGGCGATAATGCGACCGCTAAAACCGCATTCGAATACCTTGAAAAAGTTCAAGTAAACAGCAATACCCCAGGCAATAAAGGCGATACAGGGTGGTTTTTACAAAAAACACATGTTGATGGTGAACTAGAATGGGTGGGCGTACAACTTGACCAAACTGCAATGCCACTCATGCTTGCATGGAAACTCCATCAGGCAGGTGTATTAAGTGATGCAGAGCTCACCGATTGGTATAGCCGTATGTTAAAGCCCGCGGCAGACTTTTTAGTTGAGGGTGGTCGTGCAAACATTCTATGGAACGATACACAAATAACGCCGCCAGCCACTCAGCAAGAACGCTGGGAAGAGCAAGAAGGGTATTCGCCATCAACCACCGCAGCGGTTGTTGCTGGTTTAATTACTGCAGCCGATATCGCTAAACTAGCAGGTGATGATGCCAATGCAACACGTTACCTAAATACAGCTAAGCGTTATAACAATGATATTGAAAAATTAATGTTTACAACAGCTGGTAATTTAGAGTCGAGCGCTTCTGATGGTGAATATTTCATTCGCATTGGCCAAGACAAAGACGCCAATTCAAATACTAAAATTAACGCTAATAATGGCCGTGAAGGGTTTAATAAAAAGCAAATTCTCGATGGTGGATTTTTAGAACTGGTTCGCTATGGCGTACGTGATGCGCTAGCGCCTAGCATAGTCAAAACACTGCCAGAATATGATGACGAAACCCTAACCGATAACCTACAAGTTAAATACAGCTTTGAGTTTGCTGATGGCAGCGGCACATTTGCAGGCTACCGCCGCTATGGTAATGACGGATACGGTGAAGACGAAGTAACTGGCGCTAACTATGCCGAAGGTGGTAAAAACAGCCCAGGGCAACGTGGGCGAGTTTGGCCATTTTTTACCGGTGAACGAGGTCATTACGAAATTGCCGCCGCAAATGCCAATAATAGTTTAGATGCAACAAAACAGCAGGCTATTAAAAATAGCTATGTAAAAGGGCTAGAGCAATTTGCTAACCAAGGCATGATGCTACCTGAACAAGTATGGGATGGTGTAGGCATTAATAAAGCGGGTTACACGTTAGGCGAGGGTACTAACTCGGCCACACCATTGGCGTGGACACATGCGGAATACGTAAAGCTAGTGCGCTCACTAAGCGACAAACAGGTATGGGATCATTACCCAGTGGTAACTAAAGCACTAAAATAACCGCAAACTAATTAACACAGCCGTAGTAAAATACGGCTATGTTATTTATTACAATAATAACGAGGCTGAAATGAAAACATTTACCTTGAGCGCATTAGCATTAGCAATCATGCTAACAGGTTGCCAAAGCACACCATCATTAAATAACAACACGAATAACACCGAAACATCGCAACTAAACACTGAACAACAAGCAAACCCATGGTGGGAAACCGCCATTTTTTACCAAATTTGGCCCCGCAGTTTTTACGACAGCGATGCTGATGGTCATGGCGATTTTAATGGTATGACCCAAAAGCTCCCGTATCTACAAGAGCTTGGCGTTAACGCATTGTGGTTAACCCCGATGTTTGAAGCACCTTCTTATCATGGCTATGATTTTACTGAATTTTACCAAGTAGAAAACGACTACGGCAGCATGACAGAGTTTGAAGCCTTTATAAAAGCAGCTGACGACAAAGGCATGAAAGTCATACTTGATTTAGTTATAAACCATATATCAAGTAACCATGAATGGTTTCAGCGTTCAGCAAATAATGAAGCCCCTTATGCAGATTACTTTATTTGGCGCGACGATATGCCAAAAGCCGGAAGTGGCTGGGGCCACGCATGGAGTAATAACGACCAACCCGACGCAGTATGGCATTGGAATGAAACACGTCAGCAGTATTACTATGGTGCGTTTGGAGCAAGCCAACCTGACTTGAACTTACGCCACCCTGATGTTGTTGCCGAAATGGAAAAAATGGCTAAGTTTTGGCTTGATAAAGGCGTTGCAGGGTTTAGATTAGACGCAGTACGTTTTGCAATGGAAGGTGGCGCAGATGCGCAAGCCGATACCGACGAAACTATTGCATATTGGCAGCACTTTAACCAATACGTAAAAAGCGTTGATCCAGAGGCGTACTTAGTAGGTGAAGCATGGGCTGACATTCCCGTTGCGGCAAAATACTTTGGCGAAGGTAAAGGCCTCGATCAAGGCTTTGATTTTGAAGTAGGCTATAAAATATTAGGCTTATTAAAACCCGATGCCAGTGGTGAAGCGCAATTTGGCACCATGCAATCTAACCACAAAATCAACGCAGTTGATGCCAATGTGCTCAAACAAAATTTACAACAGCGTATTGATTCAACTGCACCACTTGATTTTTTTGCACCGTTTTTAACTAATCACGACCAAGAACGAGTGGCTTATCAACTTGCTGAACAAGACGATAAGGCAAAACTTGCCGCCGCCATGTTATTTAGCTCTCCTGGCACGCCGTATATTTATTACGGTGAAGAAATTGGCCTAACACAAGGTGGCACAGGTCATGATGTGTATAAACGCGCACCAATGCAGTGGAATAACAGCAACCAAGCTGGTTTTACTCAAGCTAAAACAAGTTGGGTTGAGCAGGCTGAACTGTTTGGTGATAATTACACCCAGTGGTGGCCTGAATATTTAGCACAGCAAATTAATGCTGCTGATCGCAATGTAAAAACGCAACAATCACAATCTAATTCACTGTGGCGTTTATATCAGCATTTAATAGCACTAAAAAAACAGCGCCCAGAGCTGGGTATTAAAGGAAGTTACGAATTAACACAGCATAACAACGGGCTTGTTGAAATAACCCGCGAGTTAAACGGCAGTAAAAGTATGTTTGTGCTTAACTTAACCGCTAACCCGCAAAGCATCAATAGTATTAAACGCGATGGGTTAACGCCTAACTGGCAACACGACCTCAATGGCGAGCAACTCGCTGGCTATGGTTTATTGTTACTAAACAACACACTATAAATAAAACACACACAAAAGGGGCTAACATACGTTAGCCCCTTTTGGTGAACATGCTTTTATTGCATCGCCCCCAAGTTATAGCGCATTTTATGAGTCATAAGTTGCTTAACTTCTTCTTACGTTATGGCGCTTATCATGAAAATGCGCGACGAGCGCATTTCCTTCTTTAGTCTTATATTTAGTACCAAGAAATAATTATAGCTGGCAATGGGTTAGGTTATTTGTTAAAAGGTAGTTAATAAATATATAGGTGTGACGTTGGCAGAAATATACCCGACGAGTGCACTATAAAATTATAATAAATTTCGGAGGGTTTGGTGTCTAATTCAGGGACGTATTATTTAGGCCGAGTTTTAAAACTAGGTACTTTAAACCAAGAAAAGTTGATGAAAGCAATCAACGAACCTGTATCGATATCTTATCGGGGCTCATCATGGACATTTATCGATGTTCAGGAAGTAAACACAATGGGGCAACATTACATCTTTGGTAGGCTCAGTAAGTACAAACCATTGGGTGAAGTTACGATCGTAGATACCAAGAAAAGAACAGAAGAAACCCAAATAGAACCTAATTTAAAAGTTGCATCGAGCCCTTTTGTATACATACCATCACATTCGGGAATAGCATTTCTCAATGTGTACAATCATATCGAGCAAAAAGCTTTCGTTAATCGTTTCTGTTCAATTGTTGAAGAAACATACCAAAGGTTTTTTGTTGATTGTGATATCGAATTAGTTTCTGATTTACGTTCATTCTCTGCCAAAATTTCATCTCTGGAGGGCATTTATCATGTTAACGCAAAAATCTCTCCGCCAAATCCAATGTTTGGTTGTTTATGGGCAGAACTAAAAGATTATTTAATTAAACGAAATACAGATCGTATGACCGTGGTAGAAGACTCTCCAGAAAACCAGCCATTGAATACAGATTTAGCCTACCACATAGAGAGAGCGGCAAACCAAACAACTGAAGAACAATATACCTCTGAAGTGCCTCTTCCTATTGGGGATGCAGCAATTTTAATGGCTGCTGATGGTTATGGTCATGGAACTGTCAGAGGCAAAAGAGATAATGATTTTGTTACAATTAAAACTTCTGAAACGGTTAAGATTTTTTCTTTCGATAAAAATCCAGAACCAGAGGCTTTATATGCTAGAGCGGTAGAAATTTTCAATGATATAAAAGATAAAAGACACTTGGGGCATTAATGCAAAGGCTATTAGATATAATTCGTTTCAGCGTTATTTCGCCTGAGTTTTTAATGCTACTAGTTGTTTTTGTGCTTAATTATTACTTTCCTTTCATATTCGAGTTTATCGGAAGTAAACTGAAAAGTGATGATGAAATATGGAAGTACATACCTGCATTACCAATGTTGTTTTGTGGGTTTACTTTTAAGTTTTCATCTAAAATAACGACTCCGCTTGAAAACGCCTCCAATAAACCCCTTTATGAATGGGGGGCATTTCATAAAATTAACGATCGAGTTGTAGCATCATATTTAATTTGTATTTTATGCTGTTTTGCAGCTTTTTCTATTTGGTTGCTAGTTAATGAATTGGAATCAAATATTTTAGGCTGTATATTAATTGCCGCAATATCAATTTCAGGTTTAACTGCTTTCCAAATTATTTTAGCGGCTCAAAAAATTAGGCAAGTTGTTGAACTATATACGTAGAAATTTATAACAAGTTGCTTAAACGGATAAAAAACAGTTGGTTTTGCTCGTTCCTTGCTTATTTTAGCCAACAATTTTTCGCGCGTTTAGCAAGGCGTTATGTTTCATATTGGAAATCCGAACTAGTGTTTACTAAAAAAGAAAATACAAAGGAAATTTCAATCGAACTTACCTTATTGAAAGAGCGGTTCGATTTTGAAATGAAATATCTGAAAGATTATTTAACTTTTTCCATTGAATCTGTAGATGAACGGACGCAAAAATTAGCTGATAAAATTTACGAAGACACACTAGCAAACCCTGATTTAGAAGGGATGCTACAAGAGATGTATGAACAAGAGCATAAAGCTATTTCAAGCTACTTGTATCATTCATCAATTGTTCTTGTATATACTGTTTTTGAAAGCACATTGTCTCAAATTTGTACTGAGTTAAAGTTTTCTGCAAAAATCCCTTTTTCTTTTGAAGAGGTTAGTGGTGCAGGTAATATAATGAAAGCATTAAGTTACTTAAAAATGTCAGCAAGCTTACCGAAACTTGAAGTCGAAAAAATCACACCAAAATTTGGAAAGTTCCAGCAGCTAAGAAATTCTATCGCTCATAAAAATGGTCGATTTAGTGGGAAAGATCAAAAAGCTATTGATAAACAACGTACTACTTTTACCAATGAATTCTCATGCATTGAATTAAGCTCTGATCAGAAACAATTTTACATCATGTCGGCTAAACCAGTTGAGGACTTCATTCTACTAGTTGAAAAGGCAATTGAGTTTATTGTTAATCATATAAAAGACCAGACCTTCGTTGTTGAAACATAACAAGTACCTCAATTCGCTCTAAAGTTCGCTCGGACAATTAACAATGGGCTATTGTCGCTGCGCTCAAAATAAACAAGACATCCACTCTAATTTTTGAAGTTTGACGAACTAAGTACTACCAATGTATATCACGTTGTGTGCGTCGTGCCTTTTATGTGGAGAGGACTATTTCACAACTTAACAAGACACCCATCTTTAATTTTGTATTTTAATTTAGGTAGTAAGGTCGATATGCAAGATTTAGTATACAAATATGGACAAAGAGTTATTTCTTTTCTGATCGTTATTACATTGCTTGTTAATTGGGAAATGTTTTCAATTATAGGGGCGGCTGGATTGACGCTTGCAAATAACTTGCTAATAATTATATGGATTATTCTGTTATTTACTTCTGCCATAGGGTTATATCTAAAGACAAACTGGGGATTCTTTTTCTTTTATCCTGGGGTATTACTGACAACAATTGGTTTCTCTATTCCTGTTATTCCTTTTGTTATTAGTGTTTTTGCATTTGAGTTGAGGCCTTGGATAATGATCGGCATAAACTCGATGCTTTTAATGTTTGCTTTATGGACACATTGGTTAAAGCATGTAAATAATAAACAACCAAAAGAAGTACACCAGATTTAATAAAATATTTTCAGTTGCGCTGCAATATCCATATGACTAAATATCAGAATCTAAACCACAGTTAAATAAGCAACCCATTTTAAGTTTAAAATAAACTGTTGACATAATATGTCGTGGTGGTTACTTTTAATACATAATATTAAAAGGAAAACTAAAATGGAAATTTGGAATTTATTTACTGATTTTATTGTGCAATCAATCACCTTTTTTACCCAAGAAGTGGGCGTAAGCCAAGCGGTTGCAATTATTTTGTTTACCGTTATTGGACGATTAGTTTTAATGCCGATTAACCTTGTTGCTATGGCTAATATGGTTAGAAATAAAAAAGCAATTGCCGCACTAAAACCTGAGCTAGATAGCATAAAAAACAACTATAAAAACCAGCCCAGCGAAATCGCAAAATTAACTATGGCGCTGTATAAAAAGCACAACATTAAGTTTATCGATAAAAAAAGTGTGACTAATATGGCAAGCCAAGGGGTATTTGGCCTTGGGACTTTTCAGGCTTTGCAACAAATTGTATTTACTAGTAAGTTTGCCTGGATTGCCAGTATTGCAAAGCCTGATATTGCGCTTTCGTTATTAGTGGGGGCTATTACATATTTATCTATAATGATGATGCCAGGTAGCGCAGAGCAAACCAGCACCTTATTGTTCCTAATTCCCGCAATTATTTGTGTTGTTACTCTGGTTAACTTTCCTTCTGCAATTGGTTTGTACTGGGCTACATCCAGTAGTACTAGCTTGTTGCAGTCATTATTAGTAAATAAATATTTTAAAAACCAGCAAGCACAACAAGTTTTGTAAAGGTCGCTAAACAAAGGAATGGCAATAATGAATATGTGTTATCAGCCCACAGCCGATTTAATGGCTTCTGCACAGTTAACTTATACCAATATGCGTGGATATTATGAGCATTATGGTGTTGATTGGCAGCAACTTAAAATATGTGAGCAAATTTCAGACCTTGAAAATTGGGATGTTTTGTTAAATGGCGATGTAGTGGGTGCAATGCGCTTGGCTTTCGATGATGAGGGGTGCTATATACGTGACTTACAAGTAGATGCTGCGTTTCAAAATATGGGTATTGGTGCAGCAGCAATTAGTGAGTGTTCTCGTTTAGCTGTGCACAGAGGTGCTATGCAACTTAGGCTTCGCGTTTTTAAAATAAGCCCTGCGCACAAGCTTTACACACGTTCAGGTTTCAGCATAGATAAAGCAGACGACAGGTTTTATTATATGTCTAAAAGCTTAGTTTAATGAGCGTGACTTTTATTTTAAAAAATTAATGTTGCTCAGTCACTGTAGATTAATATTCGCTCATTCAAACTGCTATCCCGACAATTTAATAAAATAGTTATGGATAGATTATGCGCTTTTTTACAAACAAAACAGCCACATTGAGTGTTTGCTTTTTACTGCTTGGCACGGGTTTTATGTTGATAGAAAACAGTATGTATCAGTATATTGATAATAATGGTGTTCTACATGAAAGCTTGTTTATGCCCTTGAGCATACTGTGTTTTGCTTTGGGAGTTCTTTTTGTGGTTAGTTTGTTAGCCCGAAAAGTATTCGGGCTATTTAAAAGTGCTAGGGCAGGTGGGCATTAACCGCTGCTGTTATTACTCATTATTTAAATTAGCGGGTTCTAATAAATTAAATGTTGGTAAGCGCCACTTAAAGCGTACCGATGCCATTCGAATTAAATAGCCTACCACTAAACTTGCAACCACGCTGATATTGTCATCAATGTTGTAGTGGTGTAGCGCTAAGTATAAACACGCGACTATAAGCGCTACGCTTGCGTAAAGTTCATGATGAAGTACTAATGGTGCTTGGCGACAAATTAAATCTCGTAATAATCCACCAAATACACCTGTTACTATAGCTGCGACCACACAAATTCCATAGTGCAAACCCATATTAAGTCCAACTTGGCAGCCAATAATACTAAACGCAGCAAGCCCTAGTGCATCTAGGCGCATAAATATGCCTTTAAATTTAACCACCCATTTTGCTAACCAAGTGGTAACAATACCGGCTAGACAAGTGATCAGTAAATATTCTGGGTGTTTTACCCAAGTCAGCGGGTAGTTACCTAATAAAATATCTCGCACGCTACCACCACCAATAGCTGTGGCACTGGCTACTAACATAACACCAAACCAATCCATGTTTCTGCGCCCAGCACTAAGAGCACCGGTCATGGCTTCTGCTGTAATACCTATAATATAAACGATGGTCAATAGCATGAGATGATCGCTTGAAGTTTTAACAATAAAATAAAAACAGGATTGTAGTGATAAAAGCACGCATTGACGAGTGAAAAATTACATTAAAAACAGCTGCTTTCAGATTAAAAAAACTAATGTGATAGCGAGGTGTGAATAGCCTGTTAATGTTACGAAAGCACCAGCTTTAGTATTGAAAGCAAAAAGGACAAATGACCGAAAAAATGCAATAAAGCCTGAATTAATTTAAGGTAAAAGAGCGCTGTTGCCTTTAATTTTGTTGCTTCTTAAAAGTGGTTTTACTGAATGAATTAGCTTGAGCCACGTGCAATTAAACGCGGTGGTAGTAGGGTGCTTTGCACTTGCTCACCCCTAATGAGCTTTAATAGGTTTTCAACCAACATTTGCCCAGCAATAGTGGTATTTTGCTCTATGGTTGTCAGCGGCGGATTAATGTAACTGGCAATAGATATATTATCAAAGCCGATTACGGCTACATCTTTTGGCACGTTAATATTGGCCTCTTTTAATGCCCGTATTGCGCCTATTGCTATAAGGTCGCTGGCAGCAAAAAGTGCATTAAAGGTGATGTTATTAGCAATTAACGAACGAGTGGCATGATAGCCAGACTCTTCGGTAGAAATAGCATTGGCAATCTTACGCTCATTAAGTGTAATGCCGTTTTGTTGTAACGCGTCTTTAAAGCCATTAAAGCGGGCAAAAAATTCGGGGCTATGATCAGATGCATCGCCTATAAACGCGCAGTCTTTTCGGCTATGTGCCAATAAATGCTCAGCGGCGAGTTTACCGCCGCCATAATTATCGCAACTTATGGTTAAATCAGGGCGGTTATCAACGCTAGCCCCCCAGCAAACAAATTTGGTGTTTTGTTCAAGTAAGGTGTTAAATTTAGGCTGAAAATCTATGTAGTCGCCATAACCTAATAAAATGATGCCATCTGCACGGTGACTGTCTTCGTAATCTGCCTGCCAATCAGCACTGGCCGATTGAAATGACACGAGTAAATCGTAACCCTCTTTAGCGCAGGCACGAGTAATACTGCCCAGCATGGCTAAAAAAAACGGATTGATTTGCGATTCATCTGAGGTCGGATCTTCAAACAACAATAAAGCTAGGGTGCTACTTTGTTGAGTGCGCAGGTTACTGGCGTTTTTATCAACTTTGTAATTAAGCTTTTTGGCAATGTCATGAACCCGCCTTCGGGTTTCATCATTTACCAAGGGACTATTTCGTAAAGCACGAGAAACTGTAGATTGAGACACCCCAGCATAGTGGGCTATATCAAATGAGGTGGCTTTACCTTTCATCACGATTACTTATTTAAGAGGACAATAAGGGGCTATTCTCGTTTATTAGTGATTTTTTTCAAGCTTATTTGTCAATAAAGGCATTTTTTTATTGATTTTTTCATGACACCGGTGTCACAATAAGGACGTTTTATCATTTTGTTGTCAAAACGTATTAGCTACCTTTATTATTAAAGGTAGCCTTTTTTACAGTGATAGCTGCTTTGAGGTGATAGCTCAAAGTAAATAAGTATCAATGATACCCCATTAAAATAATAAGTACTCATTACTTAAACAAAAGAGATAACACTATGGGTTTACACTCTAGCACACACTTTGATCCAATTCTGGTTGCCGATATTGGTGGCACAAATGCTCGCTTTGCGTTGATCACGGGGTTTGATGAATCAAGTAATCAATTTACCATTGAGCATAATCATACGTTTCCAAGTGCTAATTATGGATCGCTCGAAAGTGCTACCGAGTATTACTTATCAACAGTGTCTCATATAAATCCTAAACGTGCGTGCTTAGCAGTGGCAGGTCCAATTAACGCAGGCCAAGTTCACTTAACTAACTTAGGTTGGCACTTTAGCGTTAATGATTTCAAACAGCATTTTGACTTAGAACAATTAAGTGTAATAAACGACTTTGCTGCATTCGCTTACGCCGCTCCGTATTTAGATCCTTCTCAAAACGTAACCGTTAAACCTGGCCAAGCAGACGACACAGCAAATATTGGTGTAATGGGCCCAGGTACAGGCTTTGGTGCAGCGTGTTTAGTAAGAACTGCACATTCGTGTGCGGTAATGAGTTCAGAAGGTGGTCATATTTCTCTAGCGGCGGTAAATGAACTTGACGCTCAGCTTATTCAAGCACTTAAGAAAGACCACCCACATGTATCGGTAGAAACTGTGTTTTCTGGACCAGGCATTGCTCATTTGTACAAAGCAATGGCTGCAGTTAAAGGGGTCGCCGCAAAGAATTTAGACGCTGCACAAATTAGTAGCTTAGCCAACAGCGGTGAATGTGAAGTATGTGAGGCAACGCTTAATCAGTTTTGTGATTGGATTGGTAGTGTAGCAGGCGACTTAGCGCTTGCTTATGGTGCTCTTGGTGGCCTTTATATTGGCGGTGGCATATTACCAAGAATGCAGGCTCGTTTACTGGAAAGCCGCTTCATTGAGCGCTTTTCACAAAAGGGCATAATGTCGCAATATACAGGTCAAATTCCGGTCACATTAGTAACACAAGACAACATTCCTTTAATTGGTGCTGCCGCGTGTTTGCATACGAGTCAACAGGTTTAATTACGTTGCATACATTTGGAAATAAATAGATGAAAAAAGTCACTATAAATAGCGTTGCTAGTTATGCCGGTGTATCTAAAAAAACGGTATCGCGCGTACTGAATAACGAACCAAATGTGAGCGCGGCCACACGCGAGAAAGTATTAGCGGTATTTAAAGAGCTTGATTACACACCTAATCCTATAGCTCGAGGGCTTGCACAAAACCGTAGTTTTATTATTGGTTGTTTATACGATAACCCAAGTAAAAGTTATATTACTCGAGTGCAAACAGGCGCATTGGCTGCTTGCCAAGAAAACAACTATAACTTGCTGATTCACCCTTGTGAGCTCAGAGGTGATGCACTTATTAATAATATAGAGCAGCTATTACAGTCATCACGCCTTGATGGTTTAGTACTTACGCCACCATTTTGTGACTTTTCAGAACTGGTTGACTTTTTAAAGTCGAAAAAGATTCCTTATGCTCGAGTGGCTTCTGCTATTTTAGAAGATGACTCTATTTCTGTTACCAGTAATGACGAGCAGGGCGCATTTGAAATTACCGAACATTTAATAAACCTAGGGCATACCTCTATCGCGTTTATTAAAGGTCACCCAGATCACAGTGCTACACAGCAGCGTTTTAAAGGCTACAGGCGCGCGTTAGCAAGCCATGGTATTGAATTTAATGAACGCTTAGTTGAAGAGGGTAACTTTAGTTATCACTCAGGGGTAGACAGTGCGCGTAGTATTTTAGATTTATCGCCACGACCTACTGCTGTATTTGCATCGAATGATTACATGGCAGCCGCCGTGCTTAAATTAGCCACACAGCGTAATTTGCGTGTACCAGATGATATTTCTATTGCTGGCTTTGATAACGCCCCCATAGCGCGTCATATTTGGCCCGGGCTAACGACTATAGCGCAACCCGTAGAAGAAATGACTAAACAAGCTGTTACCCAGTTAATTACCCATATTATTGAGCCGCAAGAGTCGCCGTATAAGGTGATTTTAGAAGCAAAATTAATCACGCGAGAGTCAACCGCAGCCGTAAAATAAAACCGCTTTTTCACAGTAGCCCGAGTATGAGTGACGCTTACTCGGGCTTTTTTTATCTGCATTTTTAACCTTCATTATTTGCCGCTAATATTTCACTAAAAATTCACGTTTATTCATTGCACATGTTAAAAAAAATGACTATTTTTATGACTCAGGGTTGACACCGGTGTCATTGTCATGCGTTAATACCCTGACACCGGTGTCAGGGTTGTTGTGAGAGGCTCCCTGGTAGCGTACCTTTGAACGGGTAAGTCAAAGATGCTCAGTACAGTTATTTTCGTGGAGTCTATAATTGTTACTGAGCCTTTATCCTCTAACGAATAGAGATGAGTAAAATTATGTTGCACCCTCGAATTCAAGAAGTCACAGAACGCGTTATTGAGCGCAGTAAACAAACCCGTCAAGCCTATTTAGATCGTATTTCGCACGCAAAAAAACAAACAAGAGTTCGTGCTGGTTTAGGCTGTGGCAATATTGCCCATGTTATGGCTGCGTGCAGCAGCGATGACAAAGCGCGTTTAAAAGCAGATGAGGTGCCAAACCTTGCAATTATTAATTCTTATAATGACATGTTATCTGCGCATGTGCCTTACAAAGAATACCCAGATTTAATTAAAAGCATTGCCACTAAATTTGACGCGACCGCGCAAGTTGCTGGCGGTGTACCTGCAATGTGTGATGGCGTTACCCAAGGTCGTGACGGCATGGAACTATCGCTTTTCTCTCGTGACGTTATTGCTATGTCTACTGCGGTTTCTTTATCGCATGACGTGTTTGATGGTGTGTTTTGTTTAGGTGTGTGTGACAAAATTGTTCCTGGCTTATTAATTGGTGCTTTATCATTTGGCCACTTACCTGTGTATTTTTTACCAGCAGGACCAATGCAGTCAGGTATTCCAAACAAAGACAAAGCACGCGTGCGTCAGAAGTTTGCCCAAGGTTTAGTATCTCGCGATGAGTTATTAGAGGCGGAAAGTGCTTCTTATCACAGTGCTGGTACTTGTACGTTTTATGGCACTGCAAATTCAAACCAAATGTTAATGGAAATTATGGGCTTACACTTACCAGGTAGCTCGTTTATTAATCCATACACAGAATTGCGTGATGGCTTAACGGGTAATGCAGTTGAGACCATGCTCAAGCAGCTTACAGAAAACAAAGATGGTCCGTGTTTAGCAGATGTAATCAGCGAAAAAACCATTATTAATGGCCTCGTTGGTTTGCTATCAACTGGTGGCTCAACCAATCATGCAATCCACATTGTGGCGATTGCAAAAGCGGCTGGTATTCAGGTTACTTGGAAAGACATGTCTGACTTATCAGCGGTTGTACCATTACTGACGCGTATTTACCCTAATGGCTCAGCAGATGTGAACCATTTCCAAGCAGCCGGTGGTATGGGCTTCTTAATGCGTGAATTAGCCAGTGCTGGCTACCTACATACAGATGTGACTACTATTTTAGGCGAAGGTCTTGCACCTTACATGTGTGAGCCACTGCTTGATAAAGACGATAACTTGATTATGAGTGATGCCAATGGCCCTAGTAAAGTTAAATGGGTTGCGTGTCCTGAAAACTCACATGATGAAGAAGTACTTCGTCCTGTAAGCAATCCATTTAGCAAGCAAGGTGGTTTACAGCTACTAACGGGTAACTTAGGTAAAGCAGTTATTAAAGTATCAGCTGTTGCAGAATCTCATCAAGTGGTGTCGGCGCCAGCAAAAGTATTTAGCTCACAAGGTGAGTTACAAGACGCATATAGCCGTGGTGAGCTTAACCAAGATTTTATTGCTGTTCTTAAAGAGCAAGGCCCTAAAGCTAAAGGCATGCCAGAGCTTCATAAGCTCACGCCGGTAATGGCAACATTACAAGATCAGGGCTACAAAGTGGCCATTGTTACTGACGGACGTATGTCGGGTGCATCAGGCAAAGTTCCTGCGGCAATCCACTTAGCACCTGAAGCAGTTGAAGGCGGCATTATAGCTAAAATCCATGAAGGCGATATTGTTACTTTAGATGCGCCAAATGGTATTTTAAAACTGCATGTAAGCGACGAAGATCTTGCACAGCGTGAGCTACAAATTAGCCAAGCAAGCCAAACATTTGGTACAGGTCGTGAATTATTTACTGGATTTAGAAATATCGTAAGCAGTGCCGATTTAGGTGCAAGTGCTTTTGGACTTGAATAATAATTAGCCATATTGGGTAATGAGGAACAAGTAATGAGTATTGAAAAAATCTTAGCATCGGCACCCGTTGTGCCAGTGGTGGTAATCGAAAAACTAGAAGATGCCGCACCACTTGCAAGAGCGTTGTACAACGGTGGCTTAAAAGCACTTGAAATTACACTACGTACACCAATTGCTGCACAAGCTGTAAAGTTAATGAAAGCTGAAGTACCAGAAGCCTATGTAGGCACTGGCACTGTGGTTGATAAAGCAAGCTTTAACGCATCAGTTGAAGCGGGCGCTGATTTTATGGTGAGCCCAGGCGTAAGCGATGAACTATTAGCATTGGCAAAAGAGTCAAGTATTCCTTTTTTGCCCGGTGCAGCAACCCCAAGCGAAGTGATGAACTTAGCAGCGCACGGCTTTAAATTTTTAAAGTTTTTTCCTGCAGAAGCCGCAGGCGGAACTGCGATGATAAAGTCGATTGGCGGCCCATTACCTGATATTACTTTTTGTCCAACCGGTGGCATTAGTTTAGCTACTGCGCCTAATTACTTAGCACTTAACAATGTTATTTGTGTAGGTGGTACGTGGATGTTAGACAAACAACTTATAGAAAATAAAGACTGGCAAGCTATTGAAACGCTTGCTCGCCAAGCATGTGAAGTTAATAGGAGTCAAAAATGATTAATGTAGCAATTAATGGCTACGGCCGTATCGGTCGTAATGTATTGCGTGCACTGTATGAATCAGCGCAAAATAATGAAATTAAAATTGTGGCTATTAACGATTTAGCCCCAGCCAATGTAAATGCTCATCTGACTCAGTTTGACTCAGTACATGGTCGTTTTTCACAGCAAGTAACACTTAAAGATAACACTATGCTAATTGGCGATGATGTGATCACGCTCACGCAAGAACGTGACCCTGCTAATTTACCGTGGAAAGAACTAAACGTTGATATCGTACTTGAATGTACGGGGTTATTTACTTCTCGCGAAGCAGCTAATAAGCATATTGAAGCGGGCGCGAAAAAAGTAGTGGTATCGGCTCCTGGTACAGATATGGATGCTACCGTAGTGCACGGTGTAAATAGCGATGTAATTAATGCCGATAGCAACATTATTTCTAATGCTTCATGTACAACCAATTGTTTAGCGCCTGTTGCTAAAGCAATTAACGATACAGTAGGAATTGAACAAGGTAGCATGACCACCATTCATGCTTACACCAACGATCAAAATTTATCTGATGTATACCACCCAGATTTATACCGCGCGCGTAGTGCAACTCAATCTATGATCCCAACTAAAACGGGTGCTGCAAAAGCGGTTGGATTAGTTCTGCCTGAACTTGCCGGTAAACTAGATGGTATGGCGGTACGTGTACCAACCATTAATGTGTCGTTAGTTGATTTAACATTTATTGCTAAGCGTGACACAAGTATTGAAGAAATTAACCAAGTAGTTAAAGATGCTGCGTTTGGCTCTATGAAAGGTATTTTAGAGTACAATGAGCTGCCGCTTGTTTCTATCGACTTTAACCATAACCCAGCATCATCAATTTTTGATGCAACGCAAACGCGTGCTGATGGTAAATTAGTTAAAGTAATGGCGTGGTACGACAACGAATGGGGTTTCTCAAACCGCATGTTAGATCAAGTTAAAGCGCTGGGTGCTTATTTATAATTTTTCCGTGTAGTTAAATTTTACTTTATCTAGCCAAGCCACGCACTGCGTGGCTTTTTTTGTGTTTTAGTTAGCCCAAAATTTGCTAGAATGTGCGCATTAGAATAGGGAACTGCATGCCATATTAAGGAAAATAATGCTAAAACACGTCACTAAAAAAATATTTCGTACTAGCCATCTGCAAATCGGTGAGGGTAATATCAGCGGTTATATTGCTTGCTTTTTGGCAATATTAAGTTGCTTAGGAGTGCTTGCATTCCACTTTCCGGAATATTTAACGACTCCAGAATTACGCAAAAGCTATAGCGTTGACTTTTTACGTCAGCTCATGTTTGTTGCTCTTATTATTTCCGGTAGCTTAGGGTTACTTAATTTTGTACGAAATACGAATAAGCGTTTGGGTGCCACTGCGTGGTTTTTTATTATACTGGCCATTAGCTTTGGTGGCCCGAATGTTGAAGTGAATGACTTTGCAGATAACACTCCTTATATTGGCCTAGATTGGTTTATATTAGACTTACTAGGCTCTACCTTAATTTTTATTTTAATTGAAAAACTACTTCCGCATCGAAAAGAGCAAAAAATACTTCGTAGTGAATGGCGCGGGGATTTAAACCACTTCTTTGTTAATCACTTAATAGTGGGTTTTGTATTACTGGTTACTAATCATTTTGTGCATTATGGTTTTGGTTGGGCGGTTTCGAGCACACTGCAAGCTTACATAGCGCAAATGCCGTTTATACTACAGCTATTTTTAATTATTTTGGTGGCTGATTTAATGCAGTATTGGACGCATCGTGCGTATCACGAAGTGCCATTTATGTGGCGATTTCATGGTGTGCATCACAGTGCCAAAGAAATGGATTGGCTCGCAGGCTCTCGTCAGCATATTTTAGAAATACTGATCACCCGTAGTTTAGTGTTAACCCCTATATTTGTGCTGGGGTTTTCACAGCAAATAATTAGCTTATATGTAATTATTGTTGGTTTTCAAGCCGTATTTAATCATGCTAACGTGAATGTAAAATTTGGGTGGTTGAAATATTTTATGGTTACTCCGCAGTTTCACCATTGGCATCACGCATCCGATAAAGCTGCCATTGATCGAAATTATGCAGCCCATTTCTCGTTTTTAGATTATTTATTTGGTACTGCGGTAAAAGGCCAAGCAGAGTGGCCTAAAGAATATGGTGTTGTCGGGGACTACATGCCTGTAGGTATGCTAAAGCAACAAATTTACCCGTTTAAAAAACAAAAATAGTCTGTAGTTTTTGATTGCGGCCATAAGATCCATGGCCGCAGCAATCATAAAAAGTCAGCTAATACTCTAAGCGTTGGCCGCTGTGCAACATTTTCGCTCATGCATTGCTGCGAAATATGTTGTAAGTGCATTACTTCAGCACTTTGCTCGTGGCAGGTGGTAAGTAAGTCCTCAATTAAACACCCTAAAGCGCGCACTTCTATTAATTGCATTTGTTGACGTTGATAATCACTCAGCATAGTAAGATCAGTAGCTGCGCCAAAATCACCAAACAGAACCCTTGCTTGCGGGTTTACCATAGTATTGTGCGCATAAATGTCACCATGGCTTATATTGTGTTGGTGCAAGTGTGCCACAGTACTAACCATTTGCTTTGCAATGCTATAAATTGTATCGGCAGAGTAATGGCAATCGCTTTCAAATGTATCACGAGTACAGGTATCAAGGCTGGGAGGTAAGCCTAGATTCGTAAAGCTTGAATCAATTAACTCCATCACTAAACCAAGCTGCTGCTGTTGTTCAATGTAAGCCAGTACTTTAATTAAGTTTGGATGCTCAAGCGCTTGCAAGCAGCAATTAACTTCATCCAGCGGATAACCATCGCTTGTAATACTCCCTTTAAATAACTTAACAGCAACCGGCTCTTTATTTGTTGAATAAGCAAGATGAATAATTCCTGATGCGCCTTGGCCTATTACTTTACTGAGCGAGTAGTCACTCAGTGGTTTATTGGTTAAATTTGATTGGGTAAGGCACTGTGATTTATTAAAGCAATTACCTGCAAATGCAAGCCAAGTAAGCTTAGGAAGTTCAAATAGCCAATCATCAACATGAGTTAATTGATTTGCAGAGAGTCTAATTAGTTCTAAGTTATGGCAGTTTGCCATGCTTGTTGGTAGAGCACTGAGTTGGTTACCTGCCAAAGCCAGCTTTTTAAGCGCAGTGTATTGGCCAAATGTTGCAGGCAGTTTGGCTATTTTATTATCTGTAAGAATAAGCCATTCAATCGCTTTAGGCAGGCTGTTATCTGCAAACTCAGTTATTTGGTTACCTTTAAAGGCAACCATGATAAGAGCGGGGCACTTAGCGAGTATTTTAGGTATATGGTTAAACTGATTAAACGACAAAAACAGTCGTTTTAATTTTGTTAAGCAAGCAAATTCATCAGGTAAATCAGATAAATTGTTATTTGATAAATCCAAGACTTCGAGGGTATCAGCAAGTGTAAAAATTTCTTCAGGAAAGTCGCTTAGCGTTTCAACCAATTGTAGATGTGTTGCACCAAGCAATTGGCCGTTGCGAAGTTGTGAAAGGGTATTCAAAATTAATTAATCCATTTTACATAAAACAAAAAGGCCAACTAAGTTGACCTTTAAACATTATTTGATCTGAACTCTGCTTGAAACAGATTTATTATTCGAAGTTCAGGTTGTTCGCTTAACGATTAAAATTGAGCGTTATGGTACACGTTTTGTACGTCGTCACAATCTTCAAGCATGGCTAAAAAGCGCTCCATAACTTCAACGTCTTCGCCTTCAATAGGAGCTTCAACTTGAGGTACAAAAGCAATTAAGTCTTCGTCAAATTCTGTCACACCCATTTCTTCAAGTGCTGTGCGAGTATTGTTGTATTCAGTGTGCGGTGCAAATACGGTCACTTTACCATCTTCTACTTCAACGTCGGTAACATCAACATCTGCCATCATCAGCGCTTCAAGTACGGTTTCATCGTCGTCACCGTCAAACACAAAAATAGCAAGGTGATCAAACAAGTGTGAAACTGAGTTTTGTGCGCCAATTTTAGCGTTTGCTTTGGTAAAACATACACGTACATCAGCAAAAGTACGTTTGTTGTTGTCGGTTAAACAGTCAACAATAATCATACAGTTACCTGGGCCGTAGCCTTCGTAACGCGTGGCTGCATAGTCTTCACCGCCGCCACCTTTGGCTTTATCAATAGCACGTTCAATTACGTGAGCCGGTACTTGGTCTTTTTTAGCGCGTTCAATTAAACGACGTAGTGCTAGATTGCCGTCTGGATCAACACCGCCATTTTTAGCACAAATATAAATTTCTTTACCGTATTTAGAATAAACTTTAGTTTTAGCACCCGCAGTTTTAGCCATTGAATCTTTTTTGTTTTGGTAAGCTCTTCCCATCTGCGTTTCGCCTTAATATGTATGAATAATTGAAAAAAATTTGCAAGCCCATATTCTAAAGGTAAATACGGGGTAGGGCTAGTAAGTATTGTTAGTAGCCAAAAATAAAACAACCCGCATAAGCGGGCTGTTTATTCGTTACAAATGATGAACGTTTGTCAGGTATTACCAAATACGAACGCGTTCTTCTTCTGGTAGGTATAACTCATCGCCTGGTTTTACATCAAATGCTTTATACCAAGCATCATGGTTACGAGGCGCTTGTGCTCTAAAGCGACCTGGTGCGTGTGTACCACCACGTAATTGGTTTAACATACTTTGCTCAGTACGTTTTTCTTTCCATACTTGTGCCCATGCTAAGAAGAAACGTTGATCGCCGGTTACACCGTCAATTACCGGTGCTTCTTTACCATTTAAGCTTAGTTTGTAAGCATGATAAGCCATGGCTAAACCACCCACATCACCAATATTTTCACCTAAACTGTTGCGGCCATTTACAAAGTTACCTGGAATTGGCTCATATTTGCTGTACTGAGCCGCCAGTTTGTCAGCTTTAGCATCAAAAGCAGCACGATCTTCATCAGTCCACCAGTTACGTTGAATGCCGTTAGCGTCAGATTTTGAGCCTTGATCATCAAAGCCATGGCCCATCTCATGGCCAATTACAGCGCCAATGCCACCGTAGTTTACTGCTGGATCTGCATTTGGATCGAAAAACGGCGGTTGTAGTATAGCGGCAGGGAATACAATTTCGTTAAACGAACTATTGTAGTAAGCATTAACACGTTGTGGTGTCATGCCCCAACGATTACGGTCGGTCTTTTTCAGCTCTTTTTCTACACTTTCAGCTTGGAAAAACTCACGCATATTTTTTACATTAGCCATTAAGTCATTTTTGCTAATGCTTAAGCCTTCATAAGATTGCCATTCATCTGGGTAACCAATTTTTGGCACAAACGCCGCTAATTTTGCACGCGCATTTACTTTTGTTTCTGCGCCCATCCAATCTAAGTTATCAATACGCTCACCAAGTGCTGTGCGTAAGTTTTCAACAAGTTCAGACATTTGTTGCTTAGATGACTCAGGGAAATAACGATCTACGTAAATTTTGCCAATTGCAAAGCCCAATGAGCTAGTGCCAGACATTTGGCTGATAGCGCGTTTCCAGCGTGGACGTGGCTCTTGTTGACCATTTAACTCTTTTCCATAAAAGGCAAAGCTAGTGTTAAATATTTCTTCAGATAATAGTCGTGAGTTACCATTAATCGCATGATATGTAAGGTAGTCTTTCCATACGCTTAAATCTTCGTTATTGATTAAGTCAATCATGGCTTTAACAGGTTCAGGCTGCGATACATTTAATTGTGGTACTTTATAACCTGTTTGTGCAAAGTATAAATCCCAGTTAAATCCTGGGTATTGCGCACTTAACTCATCGCGCTTTACTTGGTTTAGGGTTAAATCACGATTACGGCGTTTTTCACGTGGCCAATGACCTTCTGCAATTTTGGTTTCAAGCGCTAAAATCGCTTGTGCACGCTCTGTGGTATTATCAACCCCTGCAAATTTAAGCATATCGGCAATATGTGCAACATACGCTTCACGGGTTTTTACAAAACGTTCTGCATCTTCAAGGTAGTAAGAACGATCAGGTAAGCCTAAGCCACCTGCACCTAATGACATTTCGTATTTATTGGGATCTAAACGGTTAAACCACATACCGCCACCAAGTGGTGCACTTACACCCGTAAGCCAAGATTGGCCAAATACTTTTGCCAAATCATCAGTAGAGGCAACCGTATTAATGTCGTTAAGCAACGGCTTAATTGGCGTGATACCAAGTTTATTAAGCGTCTCGGTATCCATGTACGAGTTATAAAAGTCAGCGACTAGTTGCTCTTCGGCGTTTAAGTTTTCACGCGCTGCAATTTCTTCAATAATTTCTTTAACGCGATCTTCACTGCGCTCAGCTAGCGCAGAGAATGCACCGTAACGGGTTTTATCTGCTGGCATTTCATAGTTGTCGTACCATGAACCACTGGCGTACATGAAGAAATCGTCGCCTGGTTTTACAGCTTCGTTACGCGCAGTTAAATCAACCCCAAACGTGCCTAATTCGGCTTGCTCTGTTACTTGTGGTTTTTCTGCAACTGCTGCTACTTGCTCAGTTTTTGTTGTTTGTGGCTCAGAACAGCCAGTAATAAATGTGGCAGCGAGCGCCGCTGCAATTAAACTCTTTTTCATTATTTTCCCCTATGAATTCACGTTATTTAATTCGTTATATTTTTGTTATAAAAATAGCTACTTGATTGTATTGATAACTTCACTGCAAACAAACCTTTTGAGGTGAATAACCGTACCGGTCGATAAGATGAATGAAATACTAGCAAAATAGCACTCAGATACTTAAATTGTACCCGAGTGGCTTAGTTTATTGCGCTTTGGACTGCTTTTGCTGTAATGCCCACATATGAGCATATTCACCATTTTGCATGAGTAATTCATCATGTTTACCTTGCTCTACCACTTCTCCCGCCTTAAGCACGATAATAGTATCGGCATCGGTAATTGTTGATAAGCGGTGCGCAATAACAATACTGGTATGATTAGAGGCAACTTCTCGCATAGCATTTAATATGGCTTGCTCAGATTGTGAGTCCAGCGCCGAAGTGGCTTCGTCAAAAATTAAAATTGGCGATTGTTTTAAAATAGCGCGAGCAATAGCAATACGTTGTTTTTCGCCACCAGAGACTTTAAGTCCGCGTTCGCCTACCAAGGTTTTATCGCCTTTATCTAGGCTATTAATAAAGTCTGTTAGATGCGCCATGTTTATAGCTTTGTTTACTTCATCTTCACTGGCGCTGGGTCTGCCGTAGTGAATATTTTCGCGTATGCTGGTATTAAATAACACAGTATCTTGCGGCACTATGGCAATAGCTTTACGCAAACTTGCGAGGGTAACTGTGTTTATGGCTTGATTATCAATTCTTATAGCGCCCGATGAAAGTTCATAAAAACGGTATAACAAGCGGGCTAACGAGCTTTTACCTGCGCCACTAGCACCTACAACCGCTACCTTAGCACCAGGATTTACATGAAAACTGACGTTCTTAAGAATAGGACGCTTGCTATCGTAGCTAAAGCTGACGTTTTCAAAGCTAATTGCCCCATTTTTGAGTGCTAATGGTTGCGCGGTTTCGCTATCTGCTACTTTGGGAGAGGTATTTAGTAATCCAAGCATGTTTTCAAGGTCGGTAAGAGCGCGGCGTATTTCACGGTACACAAACCCCAAAAAGTTAAGGGGTAAAAAAAGCTGAATCATATACGCGTTAATCATTACCAGCTCACCAATCGTTAACTCGCCGGTAACCACTTCATTAGCGCCAAGCCACATTAATGCGGTTATGGCGCATGCAATTATAAGTGCTTGTCCTGAGTTTAGCGCCAGTAACGAGAGTCTGTTTTTTAATCGAGCTTGTTCCCAGGTTGCTAAAAACGTATCGTAAGTTTTAGCTTCATGCTGTTCATTATTAAAGTATTTTACGGTTTCGTAATTTAATAAACTGTCGATGGCACGGGTGTTACTTTGGTTGTCGGCAGCATTTGACTCACGAATAAAGCGGTTTCGCCATTGGGTAACCGTCACGGTAAAAAAAATATAAATAGCCACAGCCAATAGGGTGATCAGCGCAAACCAAATAGAAAACAAGCTGCCAAAAATAATCGCCACAGTCATTATTTCAAACAACGTGGGCACAATATTAAACATTAAAAAACGCATTAAAAAGCTTAAGCCACTGGTGCCGCGCTCTATGTCTCGACTTATGCCGCCAGTTTGCCTATCTAAATGAAAAGCTAAATCTAATGAGTGCAAATGTTTAAACACTTTAAGTCCAATATCTCGCATGGCATGCTCGGTGACTCGCGAAAATACTGCATCGCGTACTTCACCCAAAAATACACTAGCAAAGCGCAATGCGCCGTACATAATCAGTAATAAAGTAGGAACAAGAAGTAGTGGATTAATTGATTTATCAACCGAATCAATTATTTCTTTTAAAGCCCATGGCATGAGTAATGTCGCCCCTTTAGCACCGATGAGCGCTAATATAGCAATCAGCACACGGCCTTTAAACTTAGTGATATAAGGCCAAAGAGTTTGAACGCTTTGTTTTAAATTCATGGCGTCGGGGCGTTTTACTGAACTTTGTCTGGAGCGCATCGAGGATCTCAGTATTTGATATTATATAAATGAATTAGCTTAAGAACGGCTATTGTATTTTAATTAGCTGCCCTTATATACTAGCTATCCTTTATTTTAGTTTTAAATGGCAAATGTTTAAATTTCGCGTTTTTTTCGCTACATGCTTGTTTTTTGCTGCACTCTTTAGTGTGCAAAGCCATGCTATGGGCGTAAAGCAGGGTTTAGGCAGTAACTTAAGCAGTCTTACCGATATTGTTAATGTTGACCATTTAACTAACACTCCTACACCTACAAAATCGCTTGGCAATTTAAAGCACAAAAACTCAAAGCATTCTGATTTTGATGCTCATCAACCTAGGTTAACAGCCAATAACTCATTTTTATTTCTACATAATGCGCAGGGCGATCCTGAATACGATGTAGTGCATGAGTTTTTTGCCCTAAATGGCTGTAGGCATATTTTTTTGCGACCGCAAGCAGTTACTATAAGTCAGCCTTGGTATACTAGGGTATTTAAAAGTAAAAAGTCGCGCTTGAGCGGCTGGAAAGACGCTAATCTGTTATACACCGCTGTAACCACCTACCACGCATAAAGTTCCTTATTTAATGTTAATTGGTTTTAACGCATCGCGTTTTGACCTGCAGATTAATTGTGCCTAATGGGTACGTTACTGGGCTATGCCTAGTAATAAGGAATAACTATGTTAAGTCTAAAAAAAGAGAAAAAGCCATTTAAGGCTAAGTTTAAATTGAGCTATGTAGCCATGCTGATTGTATTAGTGTTACTAGCAATAAGCGCCTTACCTAATTTATACCCGAATAAGTCGTGGTTGCATGTTAGTGCAACTTCTGAGGTTAAAGCACAAGCATTGCCTAGTACTGAAAATCTTGTACGCTTTTTAAATAGCCAAGGTTTTGAAGTGAGTGAAAGTTTAAAAGACCAAGCAAATATTAATGTACTTTTAAATACACCTACGCAAAGTGCCCAAGCTCAGGCGGCTTTAAAATCAAACTTTCCAAACACACAAGTTAAAATTGTTGAACATGCAACCAGCCCTATTTGGTTACAAGAGTTTGGCTTATCGCCCATAAAGCTGGGTCTTGATTTAAACGGCGGGGTATTGTTTGTACTTGATGTTGATTTAAATAAAGCCATTGATGAGCAATTGCTCAGTGCATATCAACAAACAAAAGCCATTATTGTTAAGCAAAAAGCCTATGGCGTTAAAGCGAAGCAGACTAATCAGGGCTTTGAAATAAGTGCGCTTGAGAATGCTGGCGATAAGCTAACAGTTGTCATAAAAGAGCTTAAAAGCCGTTTTGAAAACCTCACTACAACCACATCAACTAATGGCAACTTACAGGTCGTTAAAATTAGCTATTCTGATCAAGGGCGCAGCGCATTTGATAAAGAAGTGATGAGCCAAACACTCACCACACTTCGCTCACGTATTGAAGAGCTCGGTATAACAGAGGCCGTTACACAGCGCCAAGGTAAGCAGCGCATTCGTATTGAGCTACCTGGCGTGCAAGATCCAGCTGAAGCAAAACGCATAATTGGTGCAACCGCGTCATTGGGGTTTTATCAACTTAAAGAGAGAGGCGGGCAAACGTTTAATTTGCAATCGGGAGGGACTATTAAGCTCGACCCTGTACCTATATTTACCGGTGAGCATATTAATAACGCTAATATAGGCCGTGATGACTGGGGTAAACCTTTGGTACAACTGAGCTTAGATGGCCAAGGTGGCGATGCTATGTCGGCTTTTTCAAAGGCGAATATAGGTAAACCTATGGCAACGCTTTATTCAGAGTATTCACAAAATGCTAAAGGTGAAGTGGTTAAAAAAAGCGAAGTCATTAATGTGGCTAATATTGCCCAGCATTTAAGCTCGCGGTTTAGTATAACCAATATGCAGAGCCAACAAGCCGCTGCCGATTTAGCGCTACTACTACGTGCAGGATCACTTACTGCGCCTGTAACGATAGTGCATGAGCAAACTATTGGCCCAAGCCTTGGCCAAGACAATATTAATAATGGATTAGCAGCGTTAATGTTAGGCATGGGTTTAACACTTGCGTTTATGGCACTGTGGTACCGCCGTTTAGGGCTTATTGCAAATGTTGCGTTAATTTTAAACTTAACCTCTTTAGTGGGGCTAATGTCGTTATTACCTGGGGTGGTTTTAACTCTTCCAGGGATAGCAGGCTTAGTATTAACTATAGGAATGGCGGTTGATACTAACGTGATTATATTTGAACGCATAAAAGAAGAGCGTCGCAAAGGTCGCCCCCCGTATCAAGCAATCCAAGAGGGTTATAAACAGGCTGCTAATACTATATTTGATGCCAATATTACCACCATGATCACCGCGATTATTTTATATGGCATAGGCTATGGCCCGGTAAAAGGCTTTGCGATAACGCTGGCGCTTGGTCTTATTACATCGGTGTTTACTGGAGTGTATGTATCTAAGTATTTAAGCCAAAGCTTATATTTAAAGCTGGGTAAAAAAGCAGGAGTAAACGCGCATGCTTAACACTTTTTTAAAATGTGAGACAGGGTCACGTATGCGCTATACAGGCATGCTTGTTAGTGCCATATTTGTGTTGTTATCGGTATTCACCATTGCACAAAAAGGGCTTAATTTGGGCCTTGATTTTACGGGTGGTTATTTAACAGAATTTACCACCAGCCAAGGTGTTGAACTAAAACAGCTTGAGCAATTTATTGCTAAAAACCATCAAGGTGAATTTGAACTAACAGCGCAGGGCAATAATCATTTTCAATTAACGCAAGCGCCAAATAAAGGTGCCAATAATGATGCTTGGAAAACCGCGATTAGCCAAAACCCAGATATAAACGCAGAGGTTTTATCGTCTGCATATATTGGCTCTCAAGTGGGTGACGAATTATTTGAGCAAGGCTGCTTAGCCTTATTTGCTGCGATGGTAGCGGTAATGATTTATTTAGCTGTTCGGTTTGAGTGGCGTTTGGCATTAGGCTCTGTGGTGGCTTTATTACATGATTTAGTGCTGGTGGTTGGCTTATTTTCGTGGTTACAAATAGAGTTTAACCTAACCGTTTTAGCCAGTTTATTGGCAATTATTGGCTACTCCCTAAATGACTCAATAATAGTTGGAGATAGGGTGCGCGAGCTGTTGCGCATACCAACAAACATCACACTCAAACCAAGTCGTATTATCAACAGTGCTATTAAAAGCACCTTAACTCGTACGCTTATTACCTCAGGAACTACGCTCGCAACAGTGGCAAGTGTTTGGCTGTTAGCTGGCGCGCCGCTGCAGGGGTTTGCCATTGCTTTGTTTGCAGGAATAGTCGTAGGCACGCTGTCGTCTATTTGTATTGCTGCTACATTACCTGAGCTACTTGGGTTAAGTGCTAAAAACTACGATAAGCAAGTGGATCAGCAAACGCAGGCATTAATGGATATGCCATAGCCTTAAATTAGCATTGTTGTTACACAGCAAAGGGATAGTGTTCGATGTGGCAACAATGCTAATACCAACCTACATAGATATTTGAACAATTTAACGAATTAAATCCCCCTATAACGTTGTTAAAATTTTTTCATTTAGAACAACTAGATGTCAAAAATTTTGCCTAGTTATAGAGCAATTTTCTTATCGTTAAAATAGGTCCCATATCCAAGCAGATTGGTATAAAATAGCAAATTATTTTTATCGAATTGAGTGAATTTTCCAAATGAATAAAGCCCATGTTACTGAGCACCTTCGTTTTGCCTTAGATGAGCAACTAAACACTGCTAAAATTGCAGCTCAAACAGCTCACGATACCGCTACCCATGAAGAAAGTATTGCAGAGACCCAATACGATACCCTCGGGCTTGAAGCCGCCTATTTAGCACAAGGCCATGCAGAGCGAGTTAATGAGTGCTATAAAGAAATACAACTATTTGAAGCCATATACAACGAACCCGTTACTGGCACCATCGCTATAAGCTCATTGGTATGTTTAGAAGACGATGTGGGCACACACAAATGGTTTTATTTAGGCCCAGCAGCTGGTGGATTAACCGTTGATATTAAAGGCACAACTATTCAAGTGCTTACCTCTGGCGCACCATTAGGCCAACAGTTATTGGGTAAACAAGTCGATGATGAAGTTAGTTTAACTATCGGTGATGTAAAACATAGTTACGATGTGGTTGAAGTGCTTTGAATGTAGTATTTATTTGTCTCTTACTCTGAGGCGCAGCATCTCGTAGGCCTCTTTGTTAAATTATTGCCTAAAACTTATAGAATAAAATTAAAGATGAGCCGTTTATGAACTTAGTATTGGTCAGTGATATTTTTGGTAATACAGCGGCTTTAAAAGCATTAGCTGAAAAACTAAACGCTCAGTCTATTGTCGATCCCTATGGCGGGGTTGATATGGCATTTAACAGTGAACAGCAGGCCTATGAGTATTTTAGTCAGCATATAGGCCTTGATGAGTATGTAGCTATTTTACAAAAAGCGATTAAGCCACTCGCTGGCAGCACCATATTGATTGGTTTTAGTGTTGGCGCATCGGCAATTTGGTCAATGTCTGCACACCCGGCGATTAAAACGATAGCTAAGGGCATTTGTTTTTACAGCTCGCAAATTAGGCACCATACAGATATACAACCACAATTTGAGATTGAACTCATTTTTCCGCATTATGAGCCGCACTTTGATGTTAAATCATTACAGGTGGAGCTTGCAACAAAGGCTAATGTTAACGTAAAGCATGTTGATTACTTACATGGTTTTATGAACCCACACTCAAGTAACTTTAATCAGAATGCTTACGATCAAACATTAGCTGCGCTATCTAAAGAGCTAAAAAATTAGCAGTTAAGCGTTATTGCTTTGTGTTAATTTTTACAAGTGAGTTTTTGTAATTTCAGGCTTTTTTCACAAACTTAGCCGTTACCATCATTTCGCCAATGCCATCTACTTTATAATCTAGCTGGTGATCTTTTTTATCAAGCACACGTCTAACTGCCGCTTTCGTGCCAATTTTTATAACCTGAGAACTGCCTTTAATTTTTAAATCTTTGGCAACGGTTACTTTGTCACCATCGACTAGTAAAGTGCCGTTTGCATCTTTTACCAAAATAGCGTCTTCATCGCTTGTATTATTTGGGTTCCATTCATAAGCACATTCTGGGCATATAAGCAGCTGTTGGTCTTCGTAAATGTATTCACATTGGCATTTAGGGCAAGCGGGAAGAGACATAATGATCACTTTTAGTGGTAAATTTTGGCTATTTTAAAACACAAATTAACAATAAAAAAGTTCATCAAATATTTTTATCTTCACGCTAAAAATATCTCGTTTGTGTGTATTTAAAAAAGGGCTTATAAATCACATGTCGCTTAAGCAATTTAAGCGCTAACGTTTATAGTAGATATTCGTTAAAGCACCTATCGTATTAAGTGATTTGCTATTTGCTGCACTTAGTGCGATAGGTGTTTCTATTTGCTGTTTAACTACCTGAGCTAACTAGCCAAGGTATTATTTATATTTTGACTTAACTAGGAAAAGTCGTGTTTAAAACCTTAATTGTGGTTGATAACAATGAGCAAGCACTTGCTCTTTCATTTGAAAATGTAATTACATTTGACACCTATTTACGAGATTACCCCAAACGTAACGAACCTAAAACCCGCATTATTAATTTATGCGACTCAAGCCAATACTTGAGTAAGGGTTATTATTGTTCATTGCTTGCAGAAGCCCGCAAACACCAAGTATTACCAAGCGTTAAAACAATAAACGCGCTTAGAAGTGGACAAGCACCTATTTTAAATACTGGGCATATTGATGGCGCAGTTTATTTTGGTAATGCTCTAAACGAATTACAAGGTAAAGCGGCTAAATCGGTATTTAAACAATACCCAGCTCCTATTTTATTTGTCGATCAGCAAGGTTTATTGCAACAAGGCTCTTTAACCTCATTAAGTGAGCAACAATATGCTGCGTTTATTGAAAAGCTCAATGAGTTTACCCAAACGCAATGGCGTATTGGTAAAGTAGAGCGCCGTTTTCGTTGGGATATGGCGATATTGGTTGATCATAACGAAAAAGTACCGCCAAGCGATAAAGATGCAATTACACGTTTTATAAAAGCAGCAGCGAAACATGGTATTAACGCAAAAGCACTTAGCTTTGAGGAAATAGATAATATTGCCCAATTTGATGCGTTGTTTATTCGTCAAACTACAGCCATTGACCATCCAACCTACCGCCTTGCAAGTAAAGCGCAAAGCCTTGGTTTAGTGGTGATTGACGATGCGGAGTCTATTTTACGGTGCTGTAATAAAGTGTACTTACATGATGCATTTAATTATCAAAAAGTACCGAGCTTAAAAACGCTAGTTGTGGCTGATCAATCAGTCCAAACGCTTGAGCAATTAGAAGCAGCATTTACCTATCCGCTGGTTTTAAAAATGCCAGAAGGGTCGTTCTCAAAAGGGGTGTTTAAAGTTGTAAACCGCGATGAGCTTGAAGCTAAACTAACCGAGCTGTTTGAATATAGCGCACTGGTATTGGCACAAGAATACATGTACACCGAATACGATTGGCGCGTAGGTGTACTTAATGGTCGTGCTATTTATGCATGTCGTTATTTAATGGCACGTAACCATTGGCAAATATACAACCATGACGCAAAACGGTTTTTTTCCGGTGGCTTTGAAACTCTACCAACCTTTGAGTTACCAAAAGTAGTATTAGATGCAGCTCTAAAGGCCTGTAAAACAGTGGGTAAAGGTTTATATGGTGTAGACGTAAAAGAGCACCAAGGTCGTGCGTATGTATTGGAAGTAAACGACAACCCGAGTATTGATCACAAAGTAGAAGATGGTTACTTAGGTGACGAGCTATACATGATCATTATGGATGAGTTTAAACAGCGTTTAGAAGCACGAGGCCGCGGCTAATGCCTATTGCTCTGGTTGAAAAAGTAATGGTGGCAGAGGCGACTAAGCTAGTTATTCGCCCTGCAATAAACTCTGACTTAAAGGCGTTGGTGGCGCTTGAAAATACTTGCTTTAGTAACGATAAGCTAAGTGCGCGTAGTTTAAAGCGCTGGCTTGGGGCTAAACATGGGATTTTATTAGTTGCTGAGCAAAATGCGCAACTATGTGGCTATGGCTTAGTGTGGTGCCATAAAGGCACGCGTTTAGCGCGTTTGTATTCGTTAGCCGTATTACCAACAATGCAGGGCAAGGGCATAGCCAAAAAATTACTCAATGAACTTGAAAAAGCGACCAGTGAGCGTGGACGTATTTATTTGCGCCTAGAAGTTGCAGTAAATAACGACAGCGCCATTGGGCTTTATAAAAGTGTGGGGTATCGCGTATTTGGTCAATACAGTGATTATTATGACGATCACAGTGATGCCTTACGCATGCAAAAAAATATTCGCCAAACCAGTGAGTTGCAGGTTGAGCGTTTAACGCCATGGTATCAGCAAACCACCGAGTTTACCTGTGGCCCTGCTGCGTTATTAATGGCAATGGCTGCTCTTGACTCAAACACAGAGCTGAGTCAGTCACATGAATTAGCTTTGTGGCGTGAAGGCACCACGATTTTTATGACCTCTGGGCATGGCGGTTGTCACCCATTTGGCTTGGCACTGGCTGCAAATAAACGCGGTTTTACAAGTGAGGTAATTGTTAATACATCTGAACCATTATTTTTAGATGGGGTTCGCAGTGATAACAAAAAATCAGTATTGGCCACGGTTCATCAACAGTTTGTTGAGGGTATTGCAGCGGCAAATATTTCAGTTACACAAAAAGATGTTGAATTAACTGACATAGAAAACTGGTTGAGTCAGGGGTTTAGTGTGTTGCTGTTAATTAGTACGTATCGGTTTGATGGTAAAAAATCACCGCACTGGGTGTGTGTAACCCATTTAGATGCACATTGTGTTTACGTACATGACCCATTTTGCGAGCCTGGAAAAGATAACCAGCTAGCAATAGATTGTCAGTACGTACCAATTGCACGTAGCGACTTTAGTAAAATGTCGGCATTTGGTAGCCAAAGGCTCAGAACGGCAGTTGCTATTGGTAAAGTAAAATAGATTAGGATATTAAGTGACATTTTTAGATTTTATCGATGTAGCGCCATACTCATGGGCAGCTATTGGCACCGCCGCTTTTTGTGGCGCTATTATTGGTATAGAGCGTCAATTGCGCGGTAAACCTGTGGGTATTCGCACATCAGCATTAATAACGTTAGGCACATATTTGTTTTTATCTACGGCGTTTAATTTACAAGGGGATGTGATTGATCATTCTCGTGTAGTGGGGCAAATAATCACGGGTATTGGTTTTTTAGGCGCAGGCGTTATGCTAGCAAAAGACGGTGCAGTAGTAGGGGTTACCTCCGCGGCCACAATTTGGGTGCTTGCGTCTATTGGCGTGATGATCGCAACCGAAAACTTAGGTGCTGCAATTAAGCTTTCTATATTGGTGGTTGGTATTTTATATGGTGTTGATGTGCTCGAAGCTAAGTTTAAAAGCCTCAGCAAAGGTGTGCATGCTAAAGTAAAAAGTTATCACAAACGTTATTATCGAAAAGACAGTATAGATAGCGAACGCCACTAAATAGTGGCGTTTTTGCTTTAATTAATATATTTATTTACATGAACTCTAGATTAATGAGAGGATAGTATTTTAATGGATTAAAGGTATTAAGAATGCAAGGAAGTTGTATAGATGTTTTTCCAGTTCCTGAAAATAGAAAATATTGGGTCGTTAGGGCTGGAGTAGGGGCTCACTTTTTCTCTCATTTCGTTCAAAATAATCTTGTAGCAATTGGTCATGCTGATATGCTCAATTTATCTACCTTCGAGGACACTAGCTTCCTATCCATTGAACAAAAATCAAAAATAATTTCATCACATCAGAAATTTCTTCTTGAAAAAGGTGAATCAAAAAGTCAGATAGGTAATAAAAACGCACAGATAAAACGGTTTATCACAGATATCAAAAAGAATGATATAGTCATTAGTGTAAGTGATGAACGTATTATAGCTGGCGTTATTAAGTCTGATTGTTATTTTAGTGACCAATCAATAGAATTAACAGACCTAGTTAAAGTAAAAGATGTAAAGACTTGCGATTTTTCTTTAAGATACGATGTTCACTGGGGTAGAAGCCAAAGTAGAGATAATATTCCTTACCCATTAGAAAGAAGTTTAAAAAATACTGGTGCTGTCTTTGGGGTAAACAAAATTGAGCATATCCAAGCTTTAAACCATTGGCTTTTCCCAATCCATTTAGTTAATGATGAAGTTAGATGTTCAGTTAATATTGCTTCAGAAAAAGCTTTAGGAAATAATGAAGTCGCTAATTTATCAAATACTTATCGACAGTTAGAGTTACTTTCTTCTTTTTTGAGAACATGCAAGGGAGAAAATGATGCTTCCTTACGTAATTTTTATAATTTCTTAAAAGATAATGCAAGCACTTTCAACTATGAACTGACAGTTCAACATGCATTTATGTCTCCTGGTGTAGAGTATCTTCAGTTAAATACAAATGATTTTATAAAAAATATTTATTTTGCAGCTGCCTTTGCTGCATTATTTAACACACAGATCGCTGTTGCAGATGAAATTAAAGCTGATATGAGAATTTCCAGTAGTAAAATAGCTATATTAGTGGAAGAAGTAAAAAGAGAAACGAAATTTAATAATAGTAAAAGCGAACTAAATTTAAGGATAAAAAAAGCAGATAAAGCGTTACTGGAACTAGATGATGGTTTTGGCGAGGCTATGCCTTCTAATAAACTGATTTTATAATTATTAACCTAAAATATATATAAAATGTTTCTATTATGAACATGTAGGGCTGCAAGTGAACTTTTTTGATGCATTTAAAAAACCATGGCGAGATAACTGGGCAGAGACTCTTCAATTTATTGTTGTAGCTTTTGGTTTAGTTTTTTCTGGTTTCTGGGCTTATCATACGTTTGATACACTTTTACAAAAAGATAGAGCTGAGGCTGAGTTAAAGAAAACGACAGCCGAGTTAACTAAAAGTAAGGCAGAGCTCGCAGATTTACAAAATAAAATTAATGGAGTTGATTCGAGCGTAATTGATATTGACTTAAAAACAACTGGCCTTCCCAATGGGAACGTAGGTTTGATAGTTAATGTAATTATTAAGAATACAGGGACTAATGATGTTCGTATGTCTTGGGTTGAATCACCTTTAAAAATTTATTTGACTAAATATAAAGGTGATAAATTGAAAGGAGAATCGTCGCTAAGTCCACTTTTATACTCTAGCCTTCAGGATCAAAATTCTCAAAATAAAAAATATATAGAGGAAGCACATCTCCTTGTTGGAGTGAAAAAGACTTTATCTTTTTTTACTGAAATTGAAAGATCGGGCTTATATTATTTAGCATTCGAAGCTTCTGTAGACTTATCAATAAAAAATAAATTAAACGACTCTGAAAAATTACCTGTTTGGTTTGCCTCTTCGTATGTATTTATCGAAACTGAGTAATTTATTGTGCATATTTACAGAGTAAAACTTAACCAAATAATTTTCGTCGCACGACTTTACGGTATTCGCTGGGTGTTTGGCGTAATACTTTTTTAAATACTCGGGTTAAATGCCCTTGGTCATTATAGCCAACCTCTAAAGCAACTTCCTGAATCGATAAATTAGAAGATGCCAATAAATCTTTGGCGCCTTCTACTCGTAATTGTTGCCAATATTCGATTGGACTTTGGTTAGTGGCACTTCTGAAGCGACGAGTAAAGGTGCGATAACTTAGACTAAATTGAGCCGCAACCTCCTGTAAGTTGAGCTCACTGGCTAGATTGGTTTTTAACCAAAACTGTATTTGTGCAATCAGCTCATCTGGGTGTCTATCTACTGCTCCCTCTAAGTAACGTTGATCTTCATAGGGTTTGCGAATCTCATGGGAAAAGTTGCGCTCCACATGTTGTGCCGCTTCTTTACCATAATATTGACTAATAATATGCACGATAACATCAGCAAGTGCATTTAAACTGGCTACGGTATACATACGTTCTGACTGGGTGATAAAAAAATCAGGTTTCAAACTTACATTAGGGTAGTCATGCTTAAACTGCTTAGCATAATGCCAATGAGTAGTAGCGGGATGTCCGTCAAGTAAACTAGCCTCTGCAACAAAACAATTACCTGTGCCTACTCCAATTATATGACTTCCTACGGTAAAGCTCTCGATCAGCCAAGTGACTAATTGTTGATTAGCGCGTATCACCGGGCGAGGGTTACGCCAAATACCAGGCACAATAACTAAATCGCAATAAGGTGAGTTTTCGCTAGTACAATCAGGAATAATCGATAGTCCAGTTCGCGTCTTAATGGCATCACTATTTTTAGCCACTAAATGAATAGCCAGAGGTTTAAAGTTATTTTTATCACTATGGCCTTTAGCAAAAGCCTCACCCGCACGCAGCATCTCAATCGGTAATGTGAGACTGGTTACCAACAAATGCTCAAACACTGCGATACCAATATTTATGGGGGGAGTTAATGGGTTGTTGCTCATTGTGAATGCTCCGACCAGTTGTTTTTGGCCTTTTATGCCGCTTATTTGGCTATTAAAGCACAAAGACGTCTCTATAATCCAATTAAACTAATGTCATATTCTTATAACACGCATTTTAAAGGTAAATTATGACTGCATTACCCGTTATTGTAGGCATGGGAGGCATTAATGCCGCTGGCCGTACTTCTTTTCATCAAGGTTATCGTCGTATCGTGTTAGATAGCTTAGCGGCGCAAGCTCGCCAAGAAACGTTTTTAGGCCTTGCCACATTAATGAACTTAGTGACTACAGTAAACGGCCAACTTGAAGACAGCCAAGGTAATCATGTTGAGCAAAGCGACATTGAAGCACGCTTTGGTGAGCAAATTATTGCTGGTACATTAATTCGAAAAATTGAAAAAGAACATTTTGACGTTGATGCCACACCTTGGCAGCAAAAAATGACTTTAACTGCTTCAGATGATAGTTCAATTGTGTTTGAAACACGTCGTCGTGACTTACCATCGCCTTTACCAAGTAACTGGCAAATAGATGACCTTGATAATAAAAAAGTAAAAGTCACGATTGCTGCTGAGCTAGATGTAAAACATGACTCAACCCGTGATAACCCGATTAAGTCAGCTGGGCAATTTCCAACCGGGTTTGATCCTGCCATTATGTATAACAGCCGCTACCAGCCGCGCGGTTTACAAGCGACCATATTTGCTGCCACCGATGCAATAAAATCAACAGGACTTGATTGGCAACATATTATGAATAGCGTAGAGCCAGATAAAATTGGTACCTATTCAGCATCGGTTATTGGTCAAATGGATGATAAAGGCTTAGGTGGTTTAGTTAAAGCGCGTCAGCAGGGCGATCGTGTTAGTACTAAACAGTTAGCGCTGGGTTTAAATACGATGTCGACCGATTTTATTAACGCCTATGTTACTGGAAATGTTGGGACGACTTTTTCAACCTCAGGCGCATGTGCCACATTTTTATATAACTTGCGCGCTGCCGTTAACGATATTCAAGCTGGCCGTACCCGTGTTGCAGTGGTTGCAAGTGTTGAATGTGCGATTACTCCAGAAGTGGTTGAAGGTTTTGGTAATATGAGTGCGCTGGCCAATATTGAAGGTTTGCGCCGTTTAGATAATTTAACCAATGATGACGAGCCTGATTACCGTAAAAGTAGTCGCCCATTTGGTGAGAACTGTGGTTTTACCTTAGGTGAGGGGGCTCAGGTTGCTATATTAATGGATGATGCACTGGCTCTGGAACTCGGTGCAGATATTATGGGCAGTGTGCCGGATGTATTTGTGAATGCCGATGGAGTTAAAAAGTCAATTACCTCACCTGGGCCTGGCAATTACATCACCATGGCGAAATCAGCAGCACTTGCTACTAGCTTGTTAGGTAAAGAGGCACTGCAACAACGTAGCTTTATTTTAGCGCACGGCTCAAGTACGCCACAAAATCGTGTTACTGAATCTTTAATTTATCATAAAGTAGCGCAAACATTTGCTATTGATAACTGGAAAGTGACTGCGCCTAAAGCCTATGTAGGCCATACTATTGCGCCTGCTAGTGGCGATCAGCTTGCGATTGCGTTAGGTGTATTTAGTCATAATATTATGCCGGGTATTACCACCATTGATAAAGTAGCCGACGATGTTTACAGTGAACATTTAGATATTCGTAATAGCCACTACGATTGTGGTGATATGGATATTGCGTTTATTAACTCAAAAGGCTTTGGTGGAAATAATGCAACAGCGACTGTGCTGAGCGCAAAAGTAACCATGCAAATGCTTGCTAAACGCCATGGTGATGCACTGATGAACAGCTATGTTGAAAAACATAGCCAAGTAAAAGATGCACAGCATACTTACCAAACGCAAGCCGATTTAGGTCAATACTCGCTAATTTACCGTTTTGGTGATGGCTTGATTGATGAAAATGAGATTGTTTTAGATGAGCACAGCATTACACTGCCAGGCTTTGAAAAAGCAATTACATTTAGTACAACAAATTCCTATCAAGATATGTTCTAAGCACACATACTTGTTAGCAAGGCGCTTTTATAGCGCCTTTTTTAATGTTTGTTCAAATATACTTAGCAATTAAACTGTGTTTATTTTTTTGCTTCCATGCTAAATAATAATTGGCAAGAACGGCTGTTAAGCCAATTACGACTGCAATAAATAGCAGTGTTGCAACATAGCTCATACCGTATCCAACTGGTAAACCCACCAGTGTTTCGCCATAAGTCATATCAGAAAAACTAAAGCCTAAAACAGGGATAAGTAACCAACTTATTGCATGCAGTAAATACAAGTGGGCTAAGTACGAGAACATACTGGTTTTACCCAGTACTTGTAAAAACTTTGGCGAAAAATCACTTTTTAGCTTGCTCAATAGTTTAAGCATAATTAGGCCTATACCAACGGTTAACAACATAAACTGCAGGGAAAGTGGGTATTTGGTCGGGTTTAAGAATGACATTACAGTGAGTAAATAAGAGTCACTAATCGTAAATATTGACGCGTCACCATAAAGATTAAAGCCACGCAAAAGCGTATATAAAACTAGGCAGCTTACACCCAAAATTAAGCCATAATCCATAACTCGGTTACTGTATTGCTTGGCTTTGTAATAAACACCTGCACAATAGGCTAACGCCATTAACCCAACAATAGGAGCTACGGGGTAGGTGGTTCTAATTTTAAAGTTAAAAGGAAGTTCGAGTACATTTTTCTGATGTAAAACAGACCATATCGTATTTGCGATTGTATTTGGCTCAAAGTTGACGGCATCAAATAAGTTGTGGCCAAATACTAAAATTAAGCCCATGGCAAAAATTGCATACAGACCAATTAAGCGTAAAAGCCCTAGAATAATAAATCCCCAACCTATCGCCCAAATAACCTGAGCGTATAACATTGGAAACAGTGGATTAAAGCTCCAAGACCATGACACAATAGTAAATTCAAATAATATAAGCACTAGTCCACGTATAATTAAACTTTTTGAAAAAGCTTGCGTGGAAGTGTATTTATGCTCGGTTATCGCAGCTGAAAGGCCCGCTAAAAATACAAATAATGGCGCACAAAAGTGCGATATAAAACGAGTGAAAAAAGTAAGCGCATCTGTTCCTGGTATGGTTATGGGATCGGTCACTGAATAATTTAGACAATAATACATGCCGTGATCAATCACCATAAATATAATGATAAGACCTCGGAGTAAGTCTATATGGTGTAAACGATTTTGAGATAAAGGTAATGACATAAATATGCTTTGGTATGGATGAAAAAACGAGCTTAATTATATGTTATATTATATCATTTTGCGAGAGTGATAATAAAATACTTTAGTATAAATTATGTTGTAAACAATTTTCACTTACTAACAGATTTTTACAGTTTTACTTTTTTAATGGAGTTACTCTATTAACTAAATAGTTAAAGTTGAAGCTACTAAAGGGTTAAACATGAAAAAAATATTTTTTTTATCACTATTGCTGATGCTTAATGGCTGTACATTTTTTGGCGTTATGTTGGATGGACAAGCAGCCTCAAATGCACAAGAAAATCAGCGGATGAAAAATCCAGCTCGGTCTACTCCTTATGAAAATCCATTTGAGCCAGTTCCCGTTGATAAGGACGGATTTTCTTTTGCAGAGCTAGGTTTAAAAATAGACTCTGCAGTATTTAGTTTAGTAAAAGGAGATGACGGTGTGATTAGAAAATGTAGGCAGGTTACTAAGGTCTTAAAAGAATGTGTAGAAGTAGATAAATCTACTCTACACAGTAATGAATCTAAGCAGTTAAAAACTGATGATGAAATAATAAGTGTTGGTCTATAAAACTACTAATGAAATAGTAACTATGGTCGTAACCAGCTTGCATTTCGAGTGTTAACGGATAGCCTTTCTGTGTAGCTACAGTTACTAACTTTTGTGGCTTAAGTTGCTCATCTAAAAAGTTATCTGCATCACCTTGACTAACCAACATAGGTAAATAATCAGCTTGTTTGGCTTGTTGCATTAATTCGCAGCTATCATATTCTGCCCAGACTGATTTATCAGTACCTAAGTAGCCAGTAAAGGCTTTAACACCCCAAGGACAATCTATCGGGTTTGCAATTGGGCTAAATGCTGTAGCGCTGGTATAAGCTTTAGGATTTTTAAGGGCAATCATTAATGCGCCGTGACCACCCATAGAATGCCCAGAAATTGCTTTTTTAGTTGTTACTGGAAAATGTTGCTCTATTAATGCAGGTAGTTCCTTCACCACATAATCGTACATATTAAAATGAGTATTATAAGGTGCCTGCGTTGCATTGACGTAAAACCCTGCACCTTGGGCAAAATCGTAGCTATCTTCGTTAGGAACGTTTTCACCACGCGGACTGGTATCAGGTGCGACAATAGCAATGCCTAGCTCTGCCGCTTTTTTAAACGTGCCTGCTTTTTGCATAAAGTTTTCATCGGTACAGGTTAATCCTGATAACCAATAAAGTACTGGTACTTTATTTTTTTCACTGGCGCCTGGTGGTAAAAATACCGCAAAACGCATGCTGCAATGGGTGCTTGAGGAAGTATGGCTATACTGCTTATGCCAGCCACCAGCCACTTTTGCTGTTGAGATATTTTCTAACATAACAATCCTTAAAAGCCGTTACTTAATAGCAACGGCTGGTAATGGTGATTAAAAGAAATTAGTAATGAATAACAGTACGAATACTCTTACCTTCGTGCATTAAATCAAAGGCATCGTTAATTTCTTCAAGGCTCATGGTATGGGTAATAAAATCATTAAGAGCGAATTCACCCGCCATGTAACGCTCTACAATTTCAGGAAGTTGCGAACGACCTTTAACGCCTCCAAATGCGCTACCACGCCATACACGGCCAGTAACAAGTTGGAACGGGCGAGTTGAAATTTCTTGGCCAGCACCAGCTACACCAATAATTACAGATTCTCCCCAGCCTTTATGACAACACTCAAGGGCAGAGCGCATTACATCAACGTTACCAATACATTCAAATGAGTAATCAACACCGCCGTCGGTCATCTCTACAATCACTTCTTGAATTGGCTTGTCGAAGTCTTTTGGATTAATTAAGTCGGTAGCACCGAGTTTAATCGCAAGATCAAACTTAGAGGTGTTAATATCAATACCAATAATACGGCTTGCACCAGCCATTTTGGCGCCAATAATGGCCGACAAACCAATGCCACCTAGACCAAAAATTGCCACCGTATCGCCCGCTGTTACTTTTGCCGTATTTGTTACAGCGCCCATACCGGTAGTGACACCGCAGCCCAATAAGCAAATTTCCTCTAAAGAGGCTTCTTTATTTACTTTAGCTAGTGAGATTTCAGGAAGTACTGTGTACTCAGAAAAGGTCGACGTCCCCATGTAGTGATAAATAGGTTGGCCGTCTTTGAAAAATCGCGTTGTGCCATCTGGCATTAAGCCTTTGCCTTGTGTTTCGCGTACAGCAGAGCACAAGTTGGTTTTACCTGAAGTACACATTTTGCATTCACCACATTCTGCGGTGTATAGAGGAATAACGTGATCGCCAACTTCTACACTTGTAACGCCTTCGCCCACAGCGTAAACCACCCCAGCACCTTCATGGCCTAAAATAGCGGGGAAAATGCCTTCTGGATCTTCACCTGATAAAGTAAAAGCATCTGTATGGCATACACCTGTGGCAGTAATTTTTACCATCACTTCGCCTTTT
This sequence comes from Pseudoalteromonas sp. P1-16-1b, assembly GCF_001401785.1. GTDB lineage: Bacteria > Pseudomonadota > Gammaproteobacteria > Enterobacterales > Alteromonadaceae > Pseudoalteromonas > Pseudoalteromonas undina. The sequence continues at coordinate 242,812 of NZ_LKGQ01000003.1, forward strand.
TTAGGCATCATCACGTCAACTTCTTCAACGCTTAAAGGCTGATTAGGGCCCCAGGCAATCGCTGCTTTTGATTTTATAAATTCAGACATGTGTATATCCTTTGTAGTGGTTTGAATATCAATTGTAGACCCAAACTGTTTGGGTGATGTGCCTATTGTATTTATTTCTATAACAATGATAATCTCTAAATTAATAAAACACTTTTACAGTATGGTAATAATAATGCGTTGGGAAGGGATTGATGAGTTTATTGCTGTTGGCGAAGAGGGAAGTTTCACTCAAGCTGCACAGACGTTGGGTCTATCGGTTGCCCATATTAGCCGCCATGTTACTAAGCTTGAGCAACGGTTAAATACTCAACTTTTAACGCGTACGACCCGAAAGGTGGTATTAACCAAAGAAGGTGAGCAGTTTTTACACCAAGTAAAACATTTACAACACGCTATGGATGAAGCCACTCAGGGGCTAGCGTCTGTGCAAACATCCCCTAAAGGTAAAATCAAATTAACCGCACCGGTTATGTATGGTGAAAGTTTTATTATGCCGATAGTGCATTCGTTTATGCATGGTCACCCCGAGGTAGAAGTAATCGCAACGCTCTCTAACGAGCAAGAAAACTTGCTGGAGGGCGGCTTTGATTTAGCCATTCGATTAGGCCATTTAAAAGATTCGAGTTTAAAAGCGCGACGCTTGAGCTCTCGGCGATTTATTATGTGTGCTGCACCAAGCTATTTAGCGCGTTTTGGCGAACCCCATACGTTAGGTGAACTTAACCAGCATCAATGCTTAATTGGTAACAGTAGTTATTGGCGAGTAAATGAAAACGGTCGTGACAAACATATTAAAGTAGCAGGGAGGTTGCATTGCAATAGCGGTTGGGCACTGGTTGACGGCGCTAAAAAAGGGTTGGGTATTGTTCAGTTGCCGGATTACTACATAGAGAATGAGATAAAAACAGGGCAGTTAGTACCAATATTAACAGCTTATCAACCTCAGCAAGAGGGTGTGTGGGGGCTCTATCCTCCTCGGCAATTTGTTGCTACTAATGTACGGGTATTACTTGATTATCTAGTAACAGGATTAAAAGTTTAGCTTGGCTTAGTGATTTGCTTATAATATAGCCAAGTATAAGATTTATAAATTATTTCTTACATTTATGGTGATATTCAATTGCGCTGAGTTCGTGCTACTATAAAGCCACACTTTTAGCATTAATGTTTTAATTAATATGTTTCAACCTGTTAGCCTGTTTATCGGACTTAGATATAGTCGCTCTTCCAAAGGCAATGCGTTTATTTCGTTTATTTCTTTTTTTTCTATTGCAGGTATAGCGATTGGTTTAATGGCGCTCTTTACAGTAAGTAGTGTCATGAACGGTTTTGAAAGCAGCCTGAAAATGAATATGCTCGGACTCATTCCACACGTTGAAGTGCAGGCAAAACAACACTCTAAAACGCAAATGAATACTCTTAAAGCTGATCTTGAGCAATCACCGTATGTTGATCATGTTAGTTTATACCGCCATGGTGAAGCTATACTACAAACAAATAAAGACCTGCATGGTGTGCTGCTGCAAGGGCTCTATGATAATGATGGCTCGCTTTATAAAATCACTGACAAAGTAGTGCAGGGGAATTGGCAAAGTGTATTAAATAATAATTATCACATTGCTATTAGCCGTTATCTAAGCCGTAAACTCGGCGTTAGCTTGGGCGATAAACTGCGCGTTATTATGCCCAATGCGTCAACTTATACACCCCTTGGTCGTGTCCCTAGCCAGCGTTTATTCAAAATTGCTGCTATTTACGAAACTGGTTCAGAAATTGACATGGGACTGGCATTTACCAGTGGTGTGTCATTGCAACGAGTATTAAAGCAAAGTAGCTCTACACCCCCTAATTTAAGTGTGTCACTGCATGAGCCATTTGCACTTGATGAATTTATTCAAGACAGCCAACTTATTCTGAAGAATTTTAAATACACCGATTGGCGCAGTAGCCAAGGCACTTTATTTGCCGCTGTGGCGATGGAGAAACGCATTATGTCTATGTTATTGGGCTTAATCGTGCTGGTGGCGGTGTTCAATATTGTGTCAGCGCTCACCATGATGGTGAGTGAAAAACAAAGCGAAGTTGCGATACTGCAAACACTAGGGCTAACGCCAAGCCAAGTACAAACTGTATTTATGGTTCAAGGTTTATATAACGGTGTGATTGGTACGGCAGTAGGTGCCTCTTTAGGTATTTTATTTAGCTTATATATTAATGAACTGCTGGCGTTGGTTGGCTTAAATTTATTATCGGGGATTTCACTGCCGGTCAAATTTGATGCGCTTAGCTTAAGTGTGATTGCGCTTTTAAGCTTAGCAATGAGCTTTTTAGCGACTTTATATCCTGCGCGCCAGGCCGCTAAAGTAAACCCAGCCGAGGTATTACGTTATGAATGATTTAGTAATTAGTTGTGAACAAATAAGTAAAGTGTACCAAGACGGGCAAAACCAAGTTGAGGTATTAAAAGGGGTTGATTTAGCCCTAACCCAAGGTGAAATGCTAGCTATTGTAGGTAGCTCAGGTTCAGGTAAAAGTACCTTATTGCATATTTTGGGTACCTTAGATACCGCCAGTTCTGGCAGTGCAAAAATCAAAAACCAAGATGTGGCTAAACTTTCTCGCAGCCAACAAGCCGCGTTTAGAAATCAAAACTTAGGGTTTATTTATCAATTTCATCATTTATTAATGGAATTTAGTGCGGTTGAAAATGTTGCTATGCCACTGTTAATAAAAGGCTTGAGTGCCAAAGAAGCAAATGTAAAAGCACTCGACATGCTTGATAAAGTTGGGCTTGCGCACAGAAGTAGCCATAAACCGTCGGCACTTTCTGGTGGCGAACGGCAACGTGTTGCCATAGCGCGTGCTTTAGTGACTGAGCCTGCACTGGTTCTTGCAGATGAGCCAACGGGTAATTTAGATAAGCAAAACGCGATTAAAATTTACGATTTAATTAATCAGCTAAATAAAAGTTTAAACACCAGTTTTGTGGTGGTGACTCATGATTTAGAACTTGCCGACAAGCTGGGTAAAATAGCGTATTTAGATGATGGTAAATTATCAATAAAAGAGTCAAACCATGTTGCTTAGTGCCTTTATAAGTAAACGTTTCAGAGCCTATTCAGGCCATAAAGATGAAAAAAACGCGTTTGTTAGTTTTATTGCTAAGGCATCTACTATTGGTATTTTACTTGGTGTTGCCGTTTTAATTGTGGCGTTATCGGTGATCAATGGTTTTGAACAACAATTGGTTCATCGTTTATTAAGTGTAGTGCCACAAGTTGAATATGTAGCACCAAGCAGGCCGATTGCTGATTGGCCCAGCAAAGTCGAAAAATTAAAACAGCAACCACAAGTAACAGGAGCAGCCCCATTTATAGCAGTAAATGGTATGGCGCAATTTAAAAGCCAATTAAAAGCAGTTGAAATACGTGGTGTTGAGCCTTCGCTAGAGAGTGACGTATCAGCGGTTAACCAATTTACACAAGGTAAATTAGTCAGTCAGCTAGCACTTGAGGATGTTATTTTAGGCAAGCAAATTGTCACTCAACTTAATATATCAATAGGCGACAATGTCACTTTATTGATCCCCCAAATTAGTGAAAAAGGGCAATCATTACTTGCGCCAAAACGGGTCACATTGACACTCGCAGGCGTTATAGAAATGGGCGGGCCTATTGATAGCAGTGCCGCGTTTATTCACCTTAACAAAGCCCAACAAACCTTAGGCTACGATCAAAGCCAAGTAACCGGCTTACGTTTACGAGTTGATGATGTGTTTGCAGCGCACCAAATAGCGCTGATAGTAGGGCAAACAGTCACTGATTATGTGTATATATCGAGTTGGTTTAGAACCCAAGGCAGCTTGTATCAAGACATTCAAATGGTGCGTACAATTGTTTATATTGTGGTGTTTTTGATTATTGCAGTCGCCAGTTTTAACATTGTTTCGTCTTTAGTGATGGAAGTGCGCGAAAAAGAAGGCAATATTGCCATTTTAAAAACCATGGGTGCCAAAGACAGTACTATATTGGCTACTTTTGTAATGCAAGGCTTAACTCAAGCATTTGTTGGCGTAGTATTAGGCTCTATTATTGGGGTCATTCTAGCAATCAATATTAGTGAGCTCTTTACTTGGCTGAGTTTATTGCTGGGTGAAAATCCGCTAGAAGGTGTGTATTTTATCGAATTCTTACCGAGTAAATTAGTTTGGCAAGATATAGTGTTAACTGTTATTGCCACCTTTGTGCTTGCAATATTGGCGACGCTGTATCCAGCATGGCAAGCAACACGTGTTGATCCGGCAAAAGTATTGGGTAATTAAACACAGTATTTAATAGGGCGCTTAGTGTAACTCTGATAAACTGCGCCGCTATTAAACAGCTTTTGTTTGCTGAGCACTTATTTACCTTGGGATTTACTTTGACAAATAACGATATTTTACGCCGTATTCGCTACACCTTTGATTTAACAGATTCAGCAATGGTTGACGTGTTCGCCGCTGCAGAGCAGAGCGTTAGCACTGAGCAGGTGATTGCATGGTTAACTAAAGAGGGCGAGCAAGGTTACACCCCAATAAGTGACACCGAATTTGCGGTATTTTTAAATGGCTTTATAAACACTAAGCGCGGTAAACGTGACGGTGAGCAGCCAATCCCAGAGACTAAATTAAACAATAATATTATTTTTATGAAATTACGTATTGCTTTAAATATGAAAGCAGAAGACGTGATAGCCACACTCGCCTTAGTTGATTTTGATTTAAGTAAGCATGAGCTCAGTGCATTTTCACGTAAAGTTGAAAACAAACATTATCGTGTGTGTAACGATCAAGTTTTACGTTTATTTTTAACTGGTGTGCAGCGTACTTTTCGCCCAGATGGCGAAAAAGCTTAATGCATTTTATAGAGGTTGATTAGCAACCTCCATTTAAACCTCTTAAACGAACTCACTAAAATCTACGCTATTATTAGTCTTATCCTTCTACAACTTCAGTCTTATAAAGCATTTTATGTTGTCGCTCTCGTAAAAACGTAGAGTCGTATTTTGTTTTACTATTTTTTTAATACTTTTAACGTGTTATTCATTTAAACTGGTGTTTTTAGCATATAAATTCTTTTTTAACGGGTTTTTATACAAAAGAAACAACAATTTAATTCAACATCAAACACGTGCATCCAGTTTATTTATGATGTTAAAGTGTAAAAATAATGATCGCATAATCAATTTCTCCACTAACAATAACGTTGATCATTTTTCCTGTTTCGAATTAAAAAATATCCACATGGAAGAATAAATATGAATTATATACACAGAACAATTGCGCAATTAAAGCAGACGAGTCCTGCGCAATGTGAGTTTTATCAAGCAGTAGAAGAAGTGCTAGACTCGCTAGAGCCTGTATTTGCGCAAACCAGTCATTACCAACAACAAGCAATTATTCAAAGAATGGTAGAGCCAGAGCGTCAGTTAATGTTTCGCGTGCCTTGGGTTGATGACGAGGGCAATATTCAAGTTAATAAAGGCTACCGTATCGAATTTAATTCGGCGCTTGGCCCTTACAAAGGCGGCTTACGTTTTCATCCAAGTGTAAATGCCAGCATCATAAAATTTTTAGGCTTTGAACAAATTTTTAAAAATGCACTGACCGGTTTGCCTATAGGCGGCGGTAAAGGAGGCGCTAATTTTGATCCTAAAGGACGCTCTGATGGCGAGATAATGCGTTTTTGCCAATCGTTTATGACCGAGTTATATCGCCATATCGGCCCTACAACCGATGTACCTGCAGGGGATATTGGCGTAGGGGCGAGAGAAATTGGCTATATGTTTGGCCAATACAAACGCTTAACAGGGCGCTATGAAGGCGTACTAACCGGTAAAAGTTTACTTTGGGGCGGATCGCTAGCTCGCAAAGAAGCAACAGGTTATGGCGCAGTGTATTTTGCTAACTATATGCTTGAAGATCGTGATGACAGCTTATCAGGAAAACGCTGTTTAATTTCAGGCTCAGGCAATGTGGCAATTTATGCCATGGAAAAATTATATCAACTAGGGGCTACGCCTATTGCCTGTAGTGACTCAAAAGGCACTTTGTACGATGAGAGTGGCATTGACTTAAAACTTATTAAGCAATTAAAAGAGCACTCACGAGGATGCTTAAGTGACTACCTAGATACTCATCCTCATGCCAAGTATACGCCTCGCGATGAGTACCCTCAGGATGGTCATGCTGTATGGCGTTACAGTGCGGATGCGGCTTTTCCTTGTGCTACACAAAATGAATTAACCCAATCGGATGCAAAAGCACTACTTGAAAATGGCTGTACTTTAGTCAGTGAAGGAGCAAATATGCCTTCAACCAAAGAAGCGATTGATTGCTTTATTGAAGCAAAAATTGCTTATGGACCTGGCAAAGCAGCAAATGCAGGTGGGGTGGCAACGAGCCAATTAGAAATGGCACAAAATGCCAGTATGCAAAGCTGGACATTTGAGCAAGTAGATGAAAAGTTAAAGCAAATAATGAAAGATATTTTCACTACAGCTAACGATACCGCAAAAGAATTTAATCAACCCGGTAACTTGTTACTTGGTGCAAATATTGCTGGATTTAGACGTGTAGCAGATGCAATGATTGAACAGGGCGTTGTATAGCGACGCCTCGGCTATTTATTAGTGAACCCAATAATTTTTATCTATATCTTGAGCAGGCATTGTTCAGGATATAGCAAAAATAATGTATAATATTATTTAATAAGGTAAATTTAACTCGCTAATTAATAACAATAAACTATAGTGTGGATAAGGATAAGTGAGCTTATTAAGGAGAGTGCCGGTGCGTCTTATTCCCGCAATTTTTTATTTTTCAAGTGCAACAGAGCACAACTTCCAAAATCAACTCAATAAAAGCTCAATGCGTCTTGCTGATGCATCACTCTATCTAGTAACACTGTTTTTATTGTCTTTTATTTTTATGTCTTGGCTTAATCAACAAGAGCCTGCCAATTCAACCATAACAATTTTACGCGTAACTATGGTGTTGTTATCGATAGTCCTCATTATTGTAAATAGAACATTAAGTTCAGAGTACTTGCATTCGCGCTTTTTCAGTTATGCGGTTTTATTTTGTTTTTTATTTAGTTATTTCTTTTGGGAATATGTGCAACGCTATAGTGAATTAAAAGAGGGTGGACCTATGCTTGTCGCTGCTGCATTTATAGCCATACCGATGCTGCACTTAGGACATAAACTGGTTTTATGGTCAATAATTGGCATTGCCCTGATATTTATTGAGCTTTTTTCTTCTACTTCAATTGCGTGGACACTTTATTTTTATTTCAGCATAGTTATTGTATTGGCCATAGTGCAATATCAACTAGATACCCTATTAAGGAAGCAATATAAAGCGGAATTATTTGAAACTGAAAAAGCCAATACCGATCAATTAACAGGTATGCATAATCGGCATAGTTTTGATAGACGCTGTAAAGCATTAATTAACAAGTTAGCGCCATCACAATATTTAGGGTTAGCCATGATTGATGTCGACTATTTTAAAAATTATAACGATAACTACGGCCACTTAGAGGGAGATAACGTACTAATAGCAGTCGCAAACCGACTAAAACATTGTGACGCTGATATTGTGGTGCGTTTTGGTGGTGAAGAATTTATATTGGTAAAAACATTACAGGCAAATGAGTTAGATTGGTTGAGTGACTTACCTAAACGCTTTGCAGCCGACCCGATTGCACATCAGTATTCACCCTTTAACCGTATTACTGTCTCTGCTGGTATTGCAATTGATAAATACACTACATATAGACCTTCAATTAAATCATTGTTGGCAACAGCTGATGTAGGGGTTTATAAAGCTAAAAATGCAGGACGAAATATAAGTATTACTGACTTTGTTGTTTCTAAACAACCTGAAATTGAGTAAGACAATGCAAAGCACTAAGCTGATAGTGCTTTGCATTTAATCAGCTTATGAAAATGCAGACTCGGCGAGCTCTTCTTGCATTTGTTCGCGCATTTTAAATTTTTGCAATTTTCCGGTTACCGTCATCGGGTAATGTTCAACAAAGCGAATATATTTAGGCTGTTTAAAGTAGGCGAGTTTGTCTTTTAAAAATAATCGAATTGCTTGCTCATCAAGCACTTCACCTTCTTTAGGCTGGATCCAGGCACAGACTTCTTCGCCAAACTTTTCATCAGTAATACCAAAAATTGCCGCATCTTGTATCCCTGGGTAGGTGTATAAAACTTCCTCAATCTCACGGGGATATATATTTTCTCCGCCGCGAATAATCATGTCTTTAATTCTGCCAACAATACTGACAAAGCCTTCACTGTCCATTACCCCTAAATCGCCAGAATGTAACCAACCTTGATTATCGATAGTAGCTTTGGTTTTTTCTTCATCGTTCCAATAGCAACGCATAATACCAGCTCCACGGCTACAGACTTCACCTGGTTGGCCTATTTTTTGAACTTCTCCCACTTCATCAATAATTTTTACTTCGGTGTGCGCAAGCGCTCGTCCTACAGTGGTGACTTGACGCTCAATTGATGAGTCGGTTTCAGTGATGTTGTTGATTGGGCTGCACTCTGTTTGTCCATAGGCTATAACGACTTGATTCATATTCATTAGTGTTTGTACTTTACGCATAACTTGTTCGGGGCAGGTTGAGCCTGCCATAACGCCGGTTCGTAATGTACTTAAATCATAATCACTAAAGTTATTAAGCTCTAATTCGCTTATAAACATGGTAGGCACGCCATGAAGCCCGGTGCATTTTTCTTGTTGTACCACCTCTAATGTGGTTTTTGGATCGAAAGAATCACTTGGATAAATAGCTGCAGCGCCTTTACTTACGCACAATAAGCTGCCTAAAACCATGCCAAAGCAATGATAAAGCGGTACAGGGATACACAGCTTGTCATGTTCAGTAAAATGCATTGCTTGGGCAACAAGCAGTGCATTATTAAGAATGTTTTTATGCGTTAGCGTAGCCCCTTTAGGATTCCCTGTGGTGCCAGAGGTAAACTGAATATTAATGTCTTGATTACAATTTAGAGTTTTAGCCACCGCTTGAAGTTCAAACTGGTGAGCGTCTGTGGGCATGGCGAGTACTTCATTAAACGAAAACATACCATTTACTGGCTCATCACCTATACAAATTACATTTTTTAATGAAGGGAGTTTAGCGGCTTTTAATTCCCCTTTTTGGCAACTATCTAGCTCTGGGGCTAAACTTTGTAGCATATTAACGTAGTGACTGCCCTTAAACGCTGTGGCAGTAATAAGTGTAGAGCATTCAACACTATTAAGCGCATATTGCAGTTCACTGGGGCGGTAAGCTGGGTTAATACACACCATGATTGCGCCGATTTTAGCTGTTGCAAATTGTGTTAAGCACCACTGTATATTATTGGGTGACCAAATACCGACCCTGTCACCTGATTTAACCCCTAATGCCAACAACCCCATCGCAAGTTGATCAATCTGTTGCTGAAATTCCTTATAGTTTAAGCGAATATTTTGGTGAGCAACAACAACTGCCAATGCCTCAGGGTTATTGTCGACAATTGAATCAAGGTATTCTCCAATAGTTTGCTCTATTAGCGGTGTGCTTTGAATCCCCTTAAAATAACTATTTGATAGCGGTATAGTGTTTATTTGTTCTACTTCTTTATGCACTGTTTGTGTCGCTTTCATGACATTCTCCATGTTTTTATCTATCCAAGGCTTGTTGATTAAATAAACATGAATTGTCGACAAAGGGAAGAGGGTTAGACTAATGTATTACACTTTTATTTGAAAATTTAGACATAAAAAAACGCGTAATATTGAGCTATTACGCGTTTTTACAAGGATGCAATTGGTATTACATTTCGTCGCTGCGGTAGGTTTTTTTCATGATATAAACATAAGCATTAACGAATGCATTTTCTTGATATTTTTTAAGACCAGTGTCTTCGAACGCGATAGGGATTGGGTTGCGTTTTACTTGCTCTTTTATTTCAGTAGTTGAAAACACGCGAACATCGAGGTTGTCGATTAATTGAATAGCCGTTTCCATTTTGAACCCTTTAGCGCTACCTGCAAATTTACCTTTAGGCTGGCGTTCGCGAATGGCAACAGAATCAATTTGGTAATCTTGCATCAGCTTTGCAAAATCAAATTGAAATTTACGCATTATTTCAGTGTCGTTACCGTTACCTAAGGTAAAGCGTGTTTGGCGCACGTCACGAATATCAAAAACGTCGTTATCTTTACTTAAAATACAAAGTAGTACATCGCTACCGGTAATTTCTACACCACATGTTCTCATTGTTAATCTCTACTATAACTTAATTACCGGTTATTATACGCAACACGCATTAAAATGCGAGTTTAAGCACTTTGTGTGCTGCTTTAATATAGTGCTTTACGTTAATTTGATGCGGCGTGACTGAAGAAAAGTTATTAATTGCACATTTATGTTAAAAATGCGTGGTTTTTAGTAGCTTAAAACTTGTAATTAACGCTGCAGCACGCGACAATATCTTTTTTGTAGTTGAGCAGACTCAGCATCTACATTAGCCTTTGACGGCGAAAAATAGTCAATGCTTATTCGTAAAAGCGTTGTCGAGTCATTCTCATTTAATTAATTAAAAAATACACGTGATACATTGTAGGTGTCACCACTGTATGTAAGGATTTATAATGCCAGTTATTACTCTCCCTGACGGTAGTCAGCGTAGTTTTGAAAACCCTGTAAGCACGCTTGATGTTGCAAACGATATCGGCCCTGGTCTTGCTAAAGCAACCATTGCTGGTCGTGTGAATGGCGAACGCGTGGATGCATGTGATTTAATTTCAGCCGACTCTCGTCTTGAAATTATTACAGCAAAAGATGACGATGGTTTAGAAATTATTCGCCATTCTTGTGCCCACCTAATTGGTCATGCAGTTAAGCAACTTTTCCCAGACGCTAAAATGGCGATTGGTCCTACTATCGATAACGGTTTTTACTATGATATTGATATGGAACATTCGTTATCTCAAGATGATCTTGATGCTATTGAAAAGCGTATGTTACAGCTTGCAAAAACAAACTACGATGTAGTGAAAAAAACCGTTAGCTGGCAAGAAGCACGCGATACGTTTGCGGCGCGTGGCGAAACATACAAAATAGAAATTCTTGACGAAAATATTGCTCAAGATGATCGCCCTGGTTTATACCACCACGAAGAATATGTAGATATGTGTCGTGGACCACACGTTCCTAACATGAAATTCTGTCAAAACTTCAAAATTATGAAGGTAGCAGGTGCATACTGGCGTGGTGATTCTGAAAATAAAATGCTGCAGCGTATTTACGGCACAGCGTGGGGCGATAAAAAGCAACTTAAAGCGTACTTAAAGCGTTTAGAAGAAGCTGAAAAGCGTGATCACCGTCGTATTGGTAAAGCACTTGATTTATGGCACTGGCAAGAAGAAGCGCCAGGCATGGTATTTTGGCACAACGATGGTTGGAGCATTTACCGTGAATTAGAAGAATTTGTGCGTGAAAAATTACGTGAGTACCAATACGAAGAAGTAAAAGGTCCAATGATGATGGACCGTTCGTTATGGGAAAAATCAGGTCACTGGGAAAAATATTCAGAAGCCATGTTTACCACGGAATCTGAAAAGCGTGAATACGCAATCAAGCCAATGAACTGTCCAGGTCACGTACAAATATTTAACCAAGGTTTAAAATCATACCGTGATTTACCACTGCGTATGGCTGAGTTTGGTTGTTGTCACCGTAATGAGCCATCAGGCGCACTTCACGGTTTAATGCGTGTGCGTGGCTTTACCCAAGATGATGCGCATGTATTCTGTACTGAAGAGCAAATCATGGATGAAGTATCGGCCTGTATTAAAATGGTTTACGATACGTATGAAACATTCGGCTTTGAAAAAATTGTAGTTAAACTTTCAACTCGTCCAGAGCAACGTATTGGCGAAGATGAAATGTGGGACAAAGCTGAGCTTGCACTTGCTGATGCACTTAAGGCAAATGACATTGAATTTGATTACCTACCAGGTGAAGGGGCGTTTTATGGTCCTAAAATTGAATTTACTTTGTACGATTGCTTAGACAGAGCGTGGCAGTGTGGTACAGTGCAACTAGACTTTGCATTACCTGGTCGTTTAGGCGCAACATATGTGGCTGAAAATAACGAACGACGTACACCTGTTATGATACACCGCGCTATATTAGGGTCTATTGAGCGCTTTATCGGTATTTTAACAGAAGAGTATGCTGGTTTATTCCCAACGTGGCTTGCGCCTAAGCAAGTGGTGATTATGAATATCACCGATAAACAAGCACCGTATGTTCAGGAAATTGTACAAAAATTAAATAAACTTGGAATTAGAGCCGCTGCTGACTTGAGAAATGAGAAGATTGGCTTTAAAATCCGTGAGCATACACTTAAGCGTATTCCTTACTTATTGGTTGTTGGCGACAAAGAAGTTGAGCAACAAGAAGTAGCAGTACGAACTCGCACAGGTGAAGACCTAGGCAAATTTAATGTCGATGATTTTGTAGCTAAAATCAGTGAAGAAATCAAAAATCGACAGTAAAAATCGAGCGTGTAGGGCAAGCAAAAATAGCCAGCTACACGCTTATATTATTGATATTCTTGGAGGAACGTACTATTAGAGGCGGCAAGAAAGGGCAACAAACAGCTCAAAAAAATCGTATTAACGAAGAAATTACAGCGCAAGAAGTTCGTTTAATCGACATCGACGGCGAACAAGCTGGAATTCAGTCATTAAAAGACGCGCAAGCTATGGCTGATGCAGCGGGTGTTGATCTTGTAGAGATCAGTCCAAATGCTGAGCCGCCTGTTTGTAAGGTTATGGATTACGGTAAGTTCATCTTTGAAAAAAGCAAAGAACTAAAAGAGCAGAAGAAGAAGCAAAAGCAGATCCAGATTAAAGAAATCAAATTCCGTCCAGGTACGGATGAAGGTGATTATCAGGTTAAGCTACGCAACTTACGCAAGTTCTTAGAAGCTGGCGATAAAGCTAAGATAACTATCCGCTTCCGTGGTCGTGAAATGGCTCACCAAGAAATTGGTATCGAATTATTAAACCGTATTAAAACCGATTTAGAAGAATTAGCAGTTGTTGAATCTTTCCCAAATCGTGTTGAAGGCCGTCAAATGGTTATGATGATGGCGCCGGTTGCTAAAAAGTAATAATTAGGCGATAATACGCACCGAATTTAGCTCAGGTTTGCAAGTGATATGAAAATGTCCACCTGAGTTAACCGGTTTTAAAGTAAAATTGCGGTATTTATATCGGGTTTTCACCGGAACATAGCAGTAAGTTAGGCCTTTAAAGTGGAGCTATAGCAATATATCTCACGCCTTCTTACTAATTTTAAAGCAATACAATTGGAGTTATTGCAATGGCTTACAAGCTAAAAAGTCACAGAGGCGCAGCTAAGCGTTTCAAAAAGACTGCTTCTGGCGGTTTCAAGCGTAAACAAGCGCATCTTCGTCACATTCTGACTAAGAAAACTTCTAAGCGTAAGTTACACCTACGTCCTAAGATGATGGTTCATAAAAATGACCATGGTCTAGTTTCACGTATGTTACCATTCGCTTAATAGGGGTTTTTAGAAATGGCAAGAGTTAAACGCGGCGTTGTCGCACGTGCACGTCACAAAAAAGTTTTAAAACAAGCGAAAGGTTACTACGGAGCACGTTCACGTGTTTACCGCGTAGCTTTCCAGGCTGTTACTAAAGCGGGTCAATACGCTTACCGTGACCGCCGTGCTAAGAAACGTACTTTCCGTCAATTATGGATTGCACGTATCAATGCTGCTTCACGTCAAAATGGTCTGTCTTACAGCCGTTTTATCAATGGTCTTAAAAAGACATCTGTAGAAATCGATCGTAAGATCCTTGCAGATATCGCTGTTTACGACCAAGTTGCATTCGCAGCGCTTGTAGCAAAAGCAAAAGAAGGCCTAGCGGCAGCTTAAGTTTTTGTATAAGTATTGAAAAGGAGCCTATGGCTCCTTTTTTTGTGACTGCTATTTACTGCTTTAGCTATGTCATACCTTTTAGCTCCGTGTATCCATTTAACTTAACTAGCTAAACCAGAATTTTAGGCATGTTCATTGTTGCTCTTAAGGTTGATATTAATTATGTTTTTATCAGTACTTGAGCAAATAATCAAAGGGAACTGCAGTTGGCTGCATTTTTTTGTTGAACTACCGCAGTTTTGGCATCTAAAAAGCTTTAATTGCTATAATTTTTTTAATTAATGCGTTTGCTAGAGAAGTATATGTTTATAAGTTTATTGGTTTTATCTGCAAGTATGGCGAATAACAGTCATTTACCGCCATTATTACCATGGGAAGGTGCGAGCACATCGCTATTGCAACAACAGGGACCTTTAACCACAGACTTTGAAATTTCTGCAGGAGTCTCGTCTCCTAATTATGCTGATACCATGGCATTTGTTGATAGGTTGGTAGCGGCTAATCCCACTCAATTTAAATCAAAAACGATTGGCTATAGTAATAGTAAACGTGCAATAAACATGTTGATTGCCAGCGAACAAGGCTTTTTTGATGCTGGGCAAATGGCTAACAGCACTAAACCAACTGTGCTTATTCAGGCTGGTATTCACGCCGGTGAGATTGATGGTAAAGATGCAATGTTTATGTTGCTTAGAGATATTGCCACGGGTAAACGTCGCGATATATTAAAAAAGGTAAATATTTTATTTATTCCCATTCTTAATGTCGATGGGCATGAACGCAGTAGTGCATTTAATCGAATCAATCAGCGCGGCCCAGTAAAAATGGGTTTTAGAACAAATGCTAATAACCTTAATTTAAATCGTGATTTCACTAAATTAGATACCCCCGAGGTTAAAAGCGTACTTGCAGTCATTAACGATTATAATCCTAATTTATATATAGACGTGCATGTGACTGATGGGGCCGATTACCAATATGATGTCACCTACGGCTATAACCCAGTATTTGCTAGCGAGTCGCCCGCTATTTCGGATGCACTCAACCGTTACTTTAAACCTGTTATTGATCAAACCTTAACTGAGCAAGGACATATCCCTGGCCCTTTAGTGTTTGTTATGGATAAACAAGAATTTAAATCAGGTTTAGCAGGTTGGGTGGCGACGCCTCGTTTTTCTAATGGCTGGGGTGATTTAAGGTCATTGCCAACTATTTTAGTCGAAAACCATTCTTTAAAACCCTATAAGCAACGCGTGCTAGGGACTTATGTGTTTATAGATGGTGCTATTGAAGCGTTAGCAACCCATAAAGATAAACTCGCCAATGCGGTAAAAAAAGAACAGCAATTTGTGCCTAAGCAATTAATTGTTAAACGTGGTTACGCTGAGCAAGCTGATCATATCAAATTTAAAGGCATTGCTTATTCTAAGAATATGAATGCATTATCAAATCAGCAAGAAGTAAGTTATATAGGTAAAAAGCAAGATTATGACAAGCTGCCTATTTTTTGGCAAAAAGAAGTACAGCACACGGTTGAAGTCCCTAAATCGTTTTTTATCCCGCCAGTGTATACCGATATTATCGAAAAGCTTGCTTTACATGGGGTATCAATTAATAAACTCAGTGGCGCCAATACTCAGCCGTTAAAAATGGCAAAAGTGGCGCAATATAGCTTTGATAAAGCACCATTTGAAGGGCGATTTAGAGTGTCGGCACGTTTTAACTATGAACCGGCCACGAATGTCGATTTAGATGGTTGGTTTGAAGTCAGTACCCAACAAAAAGCAGGCGAGTTAGCTGTGCATTTATTGCATCCAGAAGCACCTGACTCTTTTTTTGCATGGGGTGAATTTAATACGATTTTTCAGCGAACAGAGTATATGGAAAATTACGCATTGCTCCCATTCGCTGAGAAAATGCTCCGCGATGCTCCGAAATTAGCAGAGGCATTTAATAAAAAACTGAAGCTAGATAAAGCATTTGCTACAGATCCTGAAGCGCGCTTAAATTGGCTCTATGAACATAGCCCGTTTTACGATCAAGCTTATTTAAAATACCCAATTTTAATGTCATATGAACAAGATATAGTTATTCAAGCGCAAAAAAATAAAGAAATATAAGATGAAAATAATCACAATTCCCGTTACGCAGTTTATGCAAAATTGCCGAATTATAGTATGCGAACAAACCCAGCAAGCTGTGGTGGTAGATCCCGGTGGTGATGTTGACAAAATTAATGCAACACTAACACAGCATAACTTGAGCTTGTCAGCCATTTGGTTAACCCATGGACACTTAGACCATGTGGGTGGTGCTCATAGTTTACGTGAGCAATACAATATAAAGATTATTGGCCCACATAAGGATGAGCGCTTTTGGTTTGATAACTTACCAATGCAAGCCACAATGTTTGGATTTAAACCTATCAGTGCTTTTTACCCAGATGAATGGCTAGCACATGGTGATACCGTACAAGTTGGTCAGCTTGCATTTAAAGTACTGCATTGCCCAGGGCACACCCCAGGACACGTTGTATTTTATCAAGATACGCAAAGCACCGTTATTGTGGGTGATGTTATATTTAAAGGCTCAGTCGGTCGTACTGATTTTCCAAAAGGAGACAGTAAGCAGCTTATTAGCTCAATACAGGCCCATATAATGACGTTGCCACTGAGTACCACAATTTTAAGTGGCCATGGTGAAGATACCGATGTCGCCAATGAGAAGGCAACCAATCCGTTTGTAAGTGGTCAATTTGGTTGATGTGTTTAATTGTTAAAAATATGCAGACTGCTTTTTAAAAAGGCTGTATAATTTAACCAATTTATTAGATAAATAAGAAATAAAATGTCTCTAAATCACGTAGATCGCCAAATATTGGCACTTTTACAACAAGATGCAAGTTTATCAACCGCTGAAATTGCAGATAAAGTAGGCCTATCTCAGTCTCCTTGTTGGCGTCGTATTGCCAAATTAGAACAAGATGGCTACATCAAAAGTAAAGTCGCATTGCTTGATGAAAAAAAGCTGGGCTTTGATATGTTGGTTTACGCCCATGTACGTTTATCAAACCATGGTAAAAAGAATCTAGCCGAGTTTGAAAAACTGATACTTAGCTATGATGAAGTGACTGAATGTTACACTATGGCGGGTACTATGGACTTTATGTTACGTATTATTTCTCAAGGCATAGAAGGTTATGAGCACTTTGTACGCGATAACCTACTTAGCTTAGAGTACGTCCAAGAGGTTCATTCTAACGTGACCATGACCTGTGTAAAACGTAGTACAGCCTTACCACTGTAAAATAAAAATAAGCCGATGATAAACAAATCGGCTGCATTAACTATAATTGTGAAATGAGCGCTAATTTGATAGAATTCAGCGCTTTTTTTGTCAGCTAAATAAAACTGAGGAACTCAATGTTTAACTTACTCAGTAGGGCGCCAAGCTCTGCTAAAAACGATATTCTCTCTGGATTGACCGTGGCACTTGCCTTGATCCCAGAAGCTGTTGCATTTGCCTTTGTTGCAAATGTAGAACCCCTTGTTGGTTTATATGCCGCATTTATTGTTGGCTTAATTACGGCTATTTTTGGTGGTCGTCCAGGTATGATTTCGGGTGCAACCGGTGCGCTTGCGGTTGTAATGGTAAGTTTAGTACTGGATCACGGAGTGGAATATCTATTTGCCACTGTGTTGCTGATGGGGCTATTACAAATATTGGCTGGGGTATTTAAGCTCGGTAAGTTTATACGTATGGTTCCACATCCGGTGATGCTCGGTTTTGTAAATGGCTTAGCGATAGTTATATTTTTAGCACAGCTCGGGCAGTTTAAAGTACCTGATGGTGCTGGCGGTCAAGAATGGATGACGGGCAGTGCAATGTACATTATGCTCGGTTTAGTGGCGCTAACTATGGCTATTATTCACTTTTTGCCAAAATTAACGACCGCAGTCCCTTCGTCACTGGTTGCCATTGTGACGGTAACTGGCTTAGTTATTGGCCTTGACTTAGAAGCGCGTACAGTACTTGATTTCTTAAAAGGTATGACAGGTAATGAAGCTGCAACGATTGCCGGTGGTTTACCGCAGTTTCATATTCCTATGGTGCCTTTTAATTTAGAAACACTACAAATTATCTTCCCATATGCGCTTATTCTTGCAGCAATTGGCTTAATTGAATCGCTGTTAACGCTAAGCTTGATTGACGAAATTACAGAAACACGTGGCCATTCTAACAAAGAATGTATTGGCCAAGGTGCGGCAAACGTTACATGTGGTTTCTTTGGTGCAATGGGTGGCTGTGCCATGATTGGCCAATCTATGATTAACATTAATTCAGGTGGTCGTTCGCGTTTATCTGGTATTAGTGCTGCGCTGATGTTACTTGCGTTTATTATCTTTGCCTCAAGTTTAATTGAAATGATCCCACTAGCGGCATTAGTTGGTGTTATGTTTATGGTAGTACTTGGAACATTTGAATGGGCAAGTTTTAAAATGATGAAACGCGTGCCTTTATCTGACGCATTTGTAATTGTTTTAGTATCGGGTGTGACGGTTATCACTGACTTAGCCATTGCTGTGTGTGTGGGTGTTATTGTGTCTGCATTAGTGTTTGCTTGGCAGCATGCTAAACATATCTACACAACGAACTATATTGATAAAGAAGGTTCAAAAGTTTACGAGTTACACGGGCCCTTATTCTTTGGCTCAGTTAAAAACTTTGCCGATTTATTTGATGTAAAGAACGACCCTAAAGACGTTATTGTTGAGTTTAAATACAGCCGTGTTGCGGATCACAGTGCAATAGAAGCAATTGATAGCCTAGCTGATAAGTACAATAAAGCGGGTAAAAAGTTGCATTTACGTCACTTAAGTCAGGACTGTACTGAACTACTTCATAAAGCGCGTGACTTAGTGGAAGTAAACGTAATTGAAGATCCAACTTATAAAGTTGCTTCAGACAAACTTGCTTAATAAATAAAAAGTAAACATTGAGAAGCGAAAGGTACATACCTTTCGCTTTTTTTATGCATATAGCTCAATGAATCGCTTAACCGCAAAAGCATCAGACAACGTTATCGTTTGCGATAGGGCTATTAAAAAGTAAGACAGTTGGTAGTGCTATACACGTTGATAAATCGATATAATAATAACAAATTTATAAGGTAATAATTAATTTTGAATTGGCAGTCTTTAATTGATAACAGACAACGCTTTTTCTGGCTTTTGCAAATCGCTGGCTGGATAGGGTATGCGTTAGTTAATTACATTGGATCTAAAGTATTCGAAATGCGTGATATTTACGTATTCGTTATTTTACTTAATGCCTATGCGGGCTGTTTAATGACTGTCCCTTTGCGTTATATATATCGCAAAATTTGGAATGCCTCGCCTTGGGTCTTAATCATTGTTGTATTTGGTGCTTCGTATGTAACTGGTACGCTCTGGGCGGTGGTACAAAAGTTTAACTTGTGGGAAATTTATCGACACGGCTATCGCCCTGAAGAATGGTTCTATTATTTACAACAAGGGCTAGACTCTGTTTATATTATTTTGTGTTGGAGTGGCTTGTACTTTGGGGTTAAGTATTACCAGTTATTGCAAAGTGAACGCCAAAAAGCGTTAAAAGCAACTACAATGGCGCACGAAGCGCAGTTAAAAATGCTCAGATATCAGTTAAACCCTCACTTTTTATTTAACACCCTCAATGCTATTTCCACTTTAATTTTGGTAAAAGAAAACAAAGATGCTAATTTAATGGTATCTAAGCTGAGTGACTTTTTGCGTTATACACTCAATACTGATCCAATTAAAAAAGTGCCACTAGAGCAAGAGTTACATGCATTAATGCTGTATTTAGAGATTGAACGTGTGCGCTTTGATGAACGGTTACAGGTTAATGTTGATGTGAGTGAGCAAGCTCAACAAGCATTGGTACCTAGCTTAATATTACAACCGATCATTGAAAATGCCATTAAGTACGCCATTGCTCACATGGCAGAAGGTGGCGTTATTGATATAAAAGCACAAGTATTTGCTAATGAATTATTGCTTGAAGTGGGCGATAATGGCCCTGGCACTGAAATTGTAAATGGCCAGTTAGTTAATGCACAAGGCGTGGGTGTAGCAAACACCCAAGACAGATTAAAAACGCTCTACGAAAATAATTACTCGTTTGTATTATCACATAATACGCCAAGTGGATTGAAAGTTAATCTGCGAGTTCCGTTTGAGAAGGCTGTGAAGAAATGACAAGAATAAAAACGCTGATTGTTGATGATGAACCATTAGCACGTAAAGGCTTAGCCGTTAGGCTTGAAGAGTTTTCTGATATTGAAGTGATCAAACTATGTAGCTCAGGATTTGATGCGATCGAAAGTTGCAAAAACGAAAAAATTGACCTCGTATTTTTAGATATTCAAATGCCAGGCATGAATGGCTTTGAGGTAGCGCGTGCATTGAGTGAAAGTAGTAAAGACTTGCCTGCCATTGTATTTGTGACTGCGTTTGACCACTTTGCTGTTAAAGCATTTGAAATTCATGCTTTAGATTACATTTTAAAACCCGTTGATGATAACAGATTAAAACAGGCGGTAGAAAAAGTGCATACCTATTTAAAAACTCAGCAGGATAACGCCCATAAGAAAAAATTAGCCAGTTTTGTAGCTGGGATAACGGGTAATAACTGCGAAGAAATTTTAAAGAAATTAGCCACAGGTGATACCTTAACTGATCGGCGCTACCCTGAGTCACTAGCAGTAAAAGAGCAGGGCGAAATTGTTAGAGTGCCCGTTGCCACGATACAGTGGGTAGATGCCGCAGGTGATTATATGTGTTTGCATTGCCAAGACGGGCAAACGCATATATTACGTAAAACCATGAAAGAGCTTGAACAAGAATTAGACCCAAATCTATTTGTTCGTGTGCATCGAAGCGCGATTGTTAACACCAAACAAATTAGCAAGCTGGTAACTCAGGTTAGTGGTGAATATTTATTAGTGTTAGATAACGGACAAGAGCTTAAAGTAAGTAGAAGTTACCGTGATAAAGTAAAAGCAGCATTAGCTAGCTAACTTTAATAAATAGCATAAAAAAACGCGAGCAATTAGCTCGCGTTTTTTATTGTGACTTTTACGACACTGTCACTATCTTCATTGTATTGGTTGCACCAATTGTTTCCATTGCATCACCATGAGTGATAATCACGGTGTCGCCTACTTGCAGTGAACCTGCAGCCACTAACGTGTTTAATGCATCTTTAACCATATTATCTTTTTCACATTTGGTAGAGTCAAAAAACACCGGGTAAACACCACGATATAGTGCTGTTTGCCCTAATGTGCTCGGATGACGTGAAAGTGAGTAAATGGGTAAACCAGAGCTAATACGCGACATAAGTTTTGCTGTACTACCTGATTCTGTTAGGGTGATAATCGCTTTCACAGAGTCTAAGTGATTAGCTGCATACATTGCAGAGAGTGCAATTGACTCTGCATTAGAAGAGAAGCGGCTATCTAAACGATGCTTAGAAACATGGGTTTCTTTTTGCGACTCAGCACCTAAACAAACACGTGCCATTGTGGCAACCGTTTCTTCTGGGTAATCACCAGCAGCTGTTTCCGCTGAAAGCATGACCGCATCGGTGCCATCAAGTACTGCGTTGGCAACATCCATAACCTCTGCACGAGTTGGCATTGGGTTATCGATCATCGATTCCATCATTTGCGTGGCTGTTACAACAGTACGATTAAGTGAGCGTGCGCGACGAATAATGAGTTTTTGTTTGCCCATTAAAGCTGCGTCACCAATCTCAACACCTAAATCACCACGAGCAACCATCACAGCGTCAGACGCTAAAATAATATCATCTACTGCTTCTTGCGTTTCTACTGCTTCAGCACGTTCAATTTTAGCCAAAAGCTGAGCATTAGAGCCTGCAGCTTCTGCAAGTGAACGTACATAACGCATATCATCGCCACTACGCGGGAATGAAACGGCAATATAATCAACATTAATTTCAGCCGCAGTGATTAAGTCTTCTTTGTCTTTGTCGGTAAACGCGGGTGCAGTTAAACCACCACCCAAACGATTAATCCCTTTATTGTTCGAGAGCACCCCACCCACAGTAACCACAGTGTGCACTAAATGACCTTCAACATGTTCTACAGTAAGCTGAATTAAGCCATCGTTTAAAAGGAGTAAATCACCAGGAGCTACATCTTGTGGTAGCTCTTTATAATCGATACCAACGGCGTTAATATCGCCTTCACCTTTTTCCATTTTTGCATCAAGGATGAATTTTGCACCGACCGCTAAAGTTACTTTACCTTCTTTAAAGGTTGAAACACGGATTTTAGGACCTTGTAGGTCAGCAAGAATTGCAACGTGCTTACCCAGTTTAGCGGCTATATCTCTAACAGCTTGTGCACGGTCTTTGTGATCTTGTGCAACACCGTGTGAGAAGTTTAATCGAACGACATTAGCGCCTGCGCGAATAATTTTTTCTAAGTTATTATCTCTGTCTGTTGCAGGTCCAAGTGTCGCGACTATTTTTGTACGTCTTAACATTAAATTCTCCTGTGCGCTTATTTTAAGCAAGTTGACGGTTATTTTTTTTAGTGACTACTTAATAAATCTTCAAAGAAGATTTCAGGTTAAATAGTAATTTTTAGTTTTATGCAATTTTTATAACATTGCGACTATTATATACAAAATGAATATGTCATCATTATGACACCGGTGTCACAGGGCGTCAATGATCTAAAAATTTAAATAGCAGCGCTATTTCTTCCCCTGTGAGGGCGGTTGTTTGATATAATTGCAGTGTTTATTTTAACTGTAATAAATGCATGTAGCTTTGCTCATGGTTAAGGCCTGAGTATAATGCACGCGGTATTATTTTAATTTACTAACCAAATAGTTGTTACCGAGGAGGGCACTAAATGCAAGTTGCATTAGTAGGGTTAGGCGTTATGGGGAAAAATCTTGCCCTGAACTTGATTGAAAAAGGGATAACGCTGGTCGCTTATGACAAAAACCCAAATGCGGGTGAAGAGTTATTAAGCTGTGCTAAGTCACAAGGCATGGCTGACAAACTTCACATTGTCTCTGATCTAGGGGATATGGTTAGGCGTTTAGAAACACCGCGTTCTATTTTATTACTTGTACCTGCGGGTGAGTTGGTTGATGCGGTTTGCAATGAGCTGATTGAAGCGGGTGTTCAATGTAGTGATATTATTGTTGACTGCGGTAACAGTAATTACAAAGACGGAATTAATCGCAAGCTAAAATACCAAGACAAGTTTGAGTTTGCCACCATGGGTATTTCAGGTGGTGCTGAGGGTGCACGTCATGGTCCGGCTATGATGGCAAGTGGTTCTGAAGGTGGCTGGGAGCGTGTCGAGCCATGGTTTACAAAAGTTGCTGCAAGCTACAAAGGCGAGTCGTGTTTTGCTCGCGTTGGTCAATCAGCCAGCGGTCATTTTGTAAAAATGGTTCACAATGGAATTGAATACGCACTGATGCAACTTATTGCTGAAGTGTATCAGTTACTTCGTCATGGAACTAAGCGCTCGCCAAAAGAAATTGCTGAGATATTTAATGAATGGTCACAAGGCCAGTTAAATAGCTATTTATTGTCAATTTCTAGCCATATTTTGTCACTTGAAAATTCGCAAAATGTGCCCCTTGTTGACTTAATTGATAACAAAGTAGGCGCAAAAGGTACTGGTTTATGGACAGCTCAAAATGCACTTGAATTGGGTATTGCGGTACCGTCATTAGTAGCCGCTGTTCAAGCTCGCCATTTAACTAATGCATGCAATACCACTGCTGCACAAGAGATGACGTATAGCGCGCAAGATACCACTCAAGTTGATGTTGATTTAGATGAATTGAAAGATGCATTTACTCTTGCAAGTTTACTAGCGTATCGTCAAGGACTTGCACTAATTAAAGGTGCTTCACGTACCCATCAGTGGAAAGTTGATTTAGCTAAAACACTACAAACCTGGCGTGCAGGGTGTATTATTCGTGCAGATTACTTAGATAGTGTTGCGCAAGGTGTTGAGTTTATTGATACTCTTGAAAAAGAGTCACTCGCAATGCGTAAAGTAACGGGCCAAGCGGTCATGACGGGTCTGGCATTCCCTGTGCTAAGTGCAACACAAACCTACTTAGCAACGTTAACAACACCAAGTAATGGGCATTTAGTACAAGCCCAGCGTGATTACTTTGGTGAGCATGGCATTAAGACCCACAGTGGGGAAACGTGTCATTTAACTGACTTAGTTGATATTGACGCAAAAGTTCGTTAATAAAATCTAAGTAAATAAAAAGGACGCTAAATAGCGTCCTTTTTTGTTATTCGTTTAGCTGAACACCTAACGAGTTAACTCACCCCGCAAATTATCTTGCATTAAATGGCGAATCGTTTCGACCTCTAAGTTTTGACTAAAAAGATAATGCAGTTTAGTTAAACAGGCTTCTAAGGTCATATCAAAACCACTGATCACGCCTATATTGAGTAGCGCATTTCCTGTGGCATACCCGCCCATATTCACTTGCCCTTTTAGGCATTGAGTGAGGTTTGTGATAATAACGCCGCGCTTACTCGCTTCATCAAGTATATCCAAAAACTCAGGGTCTTGCGGTGCATTACCCACACCAAAGCTCAGCAGTACCAATGCTTTAATGTTGCCATTAACTAAGCTTTTAACCACTTCTTTGCTGATCCCAGGGTATAAATACAATACACCAATGGCTTGAGGAGTGATCTGCGCAACTTGTAATTCATTTTCTACATACGGACTTAACTGACCTTTGATCAGTTGAATATTAATGCCAGACAGCGCTAATGGCTCTAGGTTAGGGGAGGCGAATGCATCAAACCCATCGGCATGCGCTTTGGTTGCTCGGTTGCCTCTAAATAATTGATTATTAAAAAACAAACTGACTTCCGCTATCGGGTAGTTAGCTGCTAAATACATGGCATTAAGTAGGTTAACTTGACCATCAGAACGCAATTGAGAGAGCGGAATTTGTGAGCCGGTAACGATAATAGGCTTTGTTAAGTTTTCAAACATAAACGATAAAGCCGATGCCGTATAGGCCATGGTATCTGTACCATGCAGCACTACAAAGCCGTCGTAATCTTGGTACTTACTTTTTATGTCATCAGCAATAAGTTGCCAGTGAGCAGGAGACATATCTGAAGAGTCAATCAGTGGGCAGTATTCATGAATATCGAATAATGGCATTTCTTCACGATTAAATTCTGCGTTATTAACCACAGTTTCGGTTAAAAAACCTTCGGCAGGAATATAGCCGCGGATTGATTTTTTCATTCCTATAGTACCGCCAGTATAAGCGATGTAAATGCGTTTACGTTTCATAAAAAAAGCCCAGTAAAAAAACTGGGCTTAGTATAACGCTAAGTGCTAATCAATACAGCCTGTTAGGGCATTATTGTGCAACTGTACATTCTAAACAGCGCGCGTAAACACCTTGTGGATCGTTATAATCTTTCAGGTTTTCTACTTCGCTGCTTAATTGCTTAATCACGCTTTGCAGATTAGCTTGACTAGCTAATACCGCTGATTTTTGTGTTTCAAGTCCAAGCACTGATTTAACCGCGGCGCTACCAAAAATATCTTGGAGCATTTGTTCTTGCGGGCTAAGTGATTGTTTAATTGTTTTAACTTCATAGAAGTTAAGTTTAGCAAGTTCGGCAGCCGCTTTGATAGCGTCTTGCTTGTTACCCAGCTTGTCAACTAAACCAAGCTCTTGAGCTTGCGATGCAATCCAAACGCGGCCTTGGGCAATTTTATCAACTTGCTCAGGGGTCATATTACGCGCATCGGCAACCACATTTAAAAAACGTTCATAAGCTTCTTCAACACTCATTTGAATCACTTGTGCCATTTTTTCATTTAGTGGACGAGTGATTGAAAAACCGGCCATTTCTGTAGTCGCTACACCATCAGAGTAAACACCGATTTTAGCTAAGGTATCTTCAAAGGTCATAAAGGTACCAAATACACCGATTGAGCCGGTAATCGTACTAGGTGCTGCCCAAATTTCATTTGCCGCTGATGCAATCCAATAACCACCTGATGCAGCTACTGAGCTCATTGAAGCAATGACTGGTTTGCCTGCGACCTTAAGTGCCAATACTTCAGCACGAATAACTTCAGAGGCAAACATGCTGCCACCGCCAGAATCAATACGTAACACGACTGCTTTTACTTTATCGTCAAGGCGTGCCTTGCGTAATAGTGCAGCTGTTGAATCACCGCCAATCTCACCGGCACGACGCTCACCGTCTACGATGGTACCTTTAGCTACAACAACAGCGACTTTTTCTGTCATTGGGTTATCAAACTCAATTGGCGGCTTAACTAAGCTTAAGTATTCACCAAAAGACACTTGTTTAAATGTTTTACCATCTTCCTCAGCGCCAACTAGATCAATTAATTGTTGACGAATTTGTTGATTAGTTTTGAGAGAATCAACCCATTTATTATCCAGCGCGTATTTACCCGCATCACCATTGGCAGCCTGCATTTTGGCTAAATAAGTATCCATTGTTTCATCAAAATTTGATTCGTCAAATGGACGCACCGCACTTACATCTTGCTTATATTCGTTCCATAAAGCACCTAACCATACGCGGTTTGCTTCTTTAGCTGCTTCTGACATATCGTTTCTGATAAACGGTTCAACGGCAGATTTGAAGGTACCTACACGAAATATATGCTGAGTGACTTCTAATTTTTCTAATGCATCTTTGAAGTAAAGCGGGTACATACCGTAGCCTTCAATAAGCACACTACCATAAGGGTGCATCGCAATTTCGTCTGCATGCGCGGCAATGTAATATTGCGCTTGGGTATAGTAATAGCCTGAGGCAATTACTTTTTTTCCAGTTGCTTTAAATGTATCAAGTGCTTTTGTAATTTGCTTAAGCTTATTTAAGTGCGCTTTTGGCATTTCTTGTAAATCAAGCAAAATTGCGCTGATACGAGAGTCTTGTGACGCCTCATTGATTACTTCAATGACATCATCAAGCAGTATTTCAGTAGGCGTATCAGCGCTTGCTGTTGCATCATTAATGGCCGCTTCTATAGGGTCTACGTAGGTTTTTTCTTCCACAATAGGACCGTTTAGGTTGAGCCTGAGGACAGAACCCTCTTCGACAATGATTTTATCGCCGTCACTTGATACTGAGACAATGAAAATGATAACCAAAAATAAAAATAATAAATTTAGTACTAAACGACGCGAGAAGTTAATCCCTGTCCATATACCTTTAAATACCTTCGCTATCAAAATAGCTCCTTAAATTCGTACAGCTAAAACGTTATTGCCATAGTAGCTTAGAATATAAATTAATTTAACTGCTAAATCGTAACGAAACATTTATAAATTCAATTACACTTATGATTATACGAATGTTTATGTCACTTTTAGCCGTATTTTACAATTAACAGTTATACATAAAACAAGATTATTTAGGGTGTTTTAAATTAAAAAGTTTAAGTTTAAGCTGCTCGTATATTGCTTATTCTGCGTCATTAAAGCAGAATTGAACAAACACACAGGTTAGACCAGTTATTGGGGCACAGGATGTTAGAACAAAAACTAGAACTAAAACACACACAACTACGCAACCGTTTAGTAATGGGATCAATGCATACCGGCCTTGAAGAAGGTTGGCACAATCGCAAACGCCTTCGTGCCTTTTATGAAGCACGTGCCAAAGGTGGCACTGCGATGCTTATTACCGGAGGCTACAGCCCTAACTTACGCGGTAAGTTAACGCCTATTTCTTCATCATTTAATAGTTATTACGATGTATTTAAGCATCGTGCATATACGCAAGCTGTTCATCAACATGGTGGTAAAATATGTTTGCAATTATTACATGCTGGGCGTTATGCGTATCACCCTTTTAATCAGGCACCAAGTGCTATAAAAGCTCCGATTAATCCATATAAACCAAAGGAAATGTCTTTAAGTTCAATTAAGAAAACGATTAAAGATTTTGCTCACTCGGCTTATTTGGCTGAAAAGGCTGGTTACGATGGCGTGGAAGTAATGGGCTCAGAAGGTTATTTGATTAATGAGTTTATGGCACCGCATACTAATAAACGAAACGACGAATTTGGCGGCAGCCTTGAAAACAGAATGCGTTTAGCCGTTGAAATTGTAAAAGCAGTAAGAGCAAAAGTATCGGATAAATTTTTAATTATTTTTAGACTCTCCGTTATAGATTTAATTCCTAATGGTTCAACCCCTGATGAAGTAACTCAACAAGCGGTTGCACTTGAAAAAGCGGGTGTTGATATTTTTAATACCGGAATTGGTTGGCATGAAGCGCGCGTACCTACAATTGCGAGTATGGTGCCACCGGGTGCATTTAAAGAAGCGTCAAAGCGTTTAAAAGATGTTATTAGCGTGCCTGTTATTGCGGTAAACCGCATTAATACCCCAGAGATTGCTAATGATATTTTAAATGCTGGCGAAGCTGATTTAATTTCTATGGCGCGTCCATTATTAGCTGATCCTGAATTTTTTAATAAATACGCGGCTAAGCAATCTGAGCATATTAATATTTGTATTGGTTGTAATCAGGGTTGTTTAGATCATGTATTTAAAGGTAAGCGCGCTACCTGTTTAGTAAATCCACAAGCAGGTTTTGAGCTTGATTACCCGTTAGAAAAAGCAGAGAAAGCTAAAAATGTATTAGTGGTTGGCGCAGGGCCTGCAGGTTTATCGTCTAGCTGTTACTTAGCGCAAAAAGGGCACAATGTAACCCTGATTGACCAAAAGCAACATATGGGTGGGCAATTCAATTTAGCGATGCAAATACCTGGTAAAGAAGACTTCAATCATACATTAGCTTATTTTAGTAATGAACTTAAGCGTCTAAATGTAACCATTGAATTAGGTAAAGCATTTAGTGACAGTATGCTAGCTGAGTTTGATGATGTGGTATTTGCAACTGGTGTAAGACCACGTGAAGCTACGATTAAATGCAGCGATGATAAGCGTGTATTTGCTTACGATGAAGTTATACGCGGTGAAGTAGAGCTGGGTAATTCTATTGCTATATTAGGCGCAGGCGGTATTGGTTTTGATATGGTGGCATTTTTAAGTGAACACAAATCACAAAGCATCAGCGACTTTAAAACCCAATGGGGCATAGAATGTGAACCTCAGCCGCATAAAGATGAACGTCAACTCTATATGCTAAAACGCAGTGCAGGGCGCTTTGGTGGTGACTTAGGTAAAACTACTGGTTGGATCCATCGTCAAGTTGCCAAACAACATGGTGTTAAACAAATTGCAGATTGCCAATACCATAGTTTTGATAAAAACGGCCTAACCATTAGTGTTGCTGGTGAAACTCAAGTACTGCCAGTCGATACGGTTATTGCCTGTATTGGTCAAGTGTCTAACGACGAGTTATTTAAGGCACAAGCAGAGGACGCCAAAGTACATGTTATTGGTGGCGCTAAACTCGCTGCTGCTATTGATGCTAAACGCGCAATATTTGAAGCGTTACAAGTAGCAAGGCAAATTTAATCTTTAAGGGCGAAATAATTTAGCTCTGTGCGCGGTCATGTTTGTTTATAGTCTATAACTTAATAAACAATGAACATACAAGAGTGCGCATGATTAAATTAATTACGCTTTATGACAATATTATAGGTAAATTATCTTTATTGGATGGTTTGCCTGCTTTGCTTTTTCGCTTGATTCTAGCGCCTGTAATGATTATTGCAGGCTATAACAAACTCGCAATAAGTGGCGATACTAATGGTTTTTTTAACCAGTTTTTAGCCTCTGATGATGTCGTTCAGTGGTTTGGCAATAGTGACTGGGGATTAGGATTACCGTTTCCTGATTTGCTGGCTTTTTTAGCCGGTTGGAGTGAGTTTTTAGGAGGTTGGTTTTTACTTATTGGTTTATTTACGCGCTTAGTGAGTATTCCACTTATGTTTACAATGGTGGTAGCAGCAACAATAGTACACTGGCATAACGGCTGGTTTGCTATAGCGCCAACAAATCCACAAACAAGTGCCGCCCAAGTACTTGATTGGCTATCAGTTCCTGGTGCCAAAGAAAGCCTTGAAAATTCAAAAGAAGTACAAGTCCGCATAGGTAAAATTCGCAGCTTAGTTGAAGAATATGGCTTTGCAGATTACCTATACGAAAAAGGTAAACCATCAATACTAAATAACGGCATCGAATTTTCTGCTATTTATTTTGCCATGTTACTTAGCTTATTCTTTACCGGAGGTGGGCGTTTTGTAAGCCTAGATTATTGGTTTAAACGCGGTGCCTACATCAATAGTTACTAGGATATAAACACTCGCTTCATTAATTTTATCTGCTTAGTAGTTTTAAGCCTGCAGTGTTTATTTTTTACTTATAAATGTTACTCTTACGTTTTGAATTTTGAGAGCACACTATGGATGCTATTGAGCTTTTACTCACTCGCCAATCTGATGCAAAATTGACAGCGCCAGGGCCTAATGAAGAGCAGTTAAACATTATTCAGCAGGCTGGGTTGAGAGTGCCCGATCATGGCTGTATTGCACCGTGGCAATATATTATTGTTCAAGGTGATGCGCGTCATAAGTTAGGTGAAATTTATTATCAAAGCGCTATAGCAGAGCAGCAGGCTGAAAAAGTAATTAATCGCGCTAAGGAGTTACCGCTTAGAGCACCCATGATTATTATTGCGATTGCAAAATATCAACCACACCCAAAAGTTCCTAGAATTGAACAAGTACAAAGCGCAGGTTGTGGCGTATTGGCAATGCAACAAGCCGCATTCGCTCAGGGGTTAGGCGGTATTTGGCGTACGGGTTACTTTGCACAAAGCCCCAGTGTTAAACAGGCGCTTAACTTAAATGATGATGATGAAATAGTCGGTTATTTATATTTAGGGACGCCGGCAATTGAATGCAAAAAGTCACCAAGGCACAAACCAGAAAATTATTTTAGTTTTTTGTAGAAATAGTATGAACTTTTTATATTCAATATAGTCATAATTCATTAAGTTAATCGTGTTATACTACTGCGGTTAATATTGTAGCTGCGAGAAGCGCACGGAAGCACTAAACGTAATAAATCTTCTTCAGTTTGTTTTTTAATCGGTTGTTTTTTGGTAATGTATGGAAAGTCTTACCAATAATAACGATAAAGAAGACGAAAATGATGGGAAATTTATTTTTACGTGAAAAAGAAAACTGGTTTGCTTGGTCAATCTGGGGTGTAGTTGGCGCGCTTGCGACATTTTATGTTGCAATGAGCACTCAAGCTGAGCATTTTATTGCTGCTTCAGCAATAGGGGTGCTGGTATTGCTAACTTGGTGGATGCAACAATCGAAACGGTTTGATTTTGGCAGAGCTTTTAAAATATGTTGTTATGTTTTACTGTTCACTGTACTGCCTTCATTTGTATTGGTTGTGATCCCGAGCGATGACCTTAATCGCTTCGATTTAATATTTCAAAGTATTGCATTTTTAACAGCCAGCTTATTGGTCTGTTTAGTGTGCTCTTGGATTGCTCGTAGGCCTAAGCAATATTACTAATAATGGCTAATTGATAACTAAAGCGGTTTATATTTAACTATTTAGCCGGTTTTATTAAAATAGGGCTTTACAAGCTAAGCATATGATCTTATTATGCGCGCCGTACGGAGAGATGGCAGAGTGGTCGAATGCACCGGTCTTGAAAACCGGCAGGGGTTTATAGCCCCTCTAGGGTTCAAATCCCTATCTCTCCA